>CAYSOC010000036.1:0-43150 GCA_964432445.1 uncultured Anaerolineaceae bacterium | reverse complement strand
CTGCCTTGACTGCCTTCTGGATCGAGGGGGTGAGCGCATCGGCATCAGGGACGGAAACAACCAGACCATTTGGGTTTGTGGCGATGGCGGCATCAATCAGCTTCGACATTTCCACCATGTCGAATTTACCCGGCGCTTGATACTCTGCGGTGACGCGCATATCAGCGGCAGCGGCATCGACGCCACGCTTCACTACCGACCAGAACGGATCGGAGGCTTGCCCGTGCGTCACCACGACAATGCGATAGGGACGCTTATTCTGCGCTTGTACCGTGTTATTGGTGGCAGTGCCGAGGGCGAGCAAAACCACAACCATGATCACAAAAATTTTTGCAAATCGGGACACGTCTATATTCTCCTCTCAAACGTAAGAACTTTTTTCTACGATGTGGTGCAGCACCATAGGTTATAACACAGGATGGCTCCGTTGGGGATTTCCTCTGCGACAGGATTTGCATGAATCCTTAACATTTTCTGTGCCAATCTATGATATACTAATTTATATTGAATCAATTTAGATTGATATAACTCATGCTTCAATCGAATCAGCCTCCCCTTTTTCTGAAAGTCATCGCAGATGAAATACGATGGCGAATAGTAACGGTCTTGTCTGGTAGCGACTATCGGGTACAGGAACTGATGAAAATACTCTCGGAACCACAAAATCTGGTGTCCTATCATCTTAAACGCCTAAAAGAGCTACACCTTGTGGCAGAGCGTCGCAGCAACGCCGATGCCCGTGATGTGTACTACAGCCTCGATTTCGACCAGTTGCGGAAGTTATACATTGATTCGGGAGTCGCGTTACATCCGGGTTTGGTCTTTTCACCAGAAGAAGCATTTACCAAAAATCCGGTCAGCGTTTTGCTGCTATGCACGGAAAACAGCGCGCGTTCGCAAATGGCAGAAGCGCTCTTCCGAACAATGGGCGGAACAGGCATTCATGTTGCAAGCGCTGGTACGAAGCCCACCAGGGTACATCCTGCTGCTGTGCAGGTAATGGCAGCTATGAATATCGACATCAGCGGGCAACGCTCCAGGCATGTTGATGAATTTAAAGGGCAAACCTTCGAGTATGTGATTACCGTCTGTGATCGCGCCCGCGAAGCCTGTCCAACGTTTCCCGATGCAACACATCTCATTCATTGGAGTTTGCCAGACCCGGTTGCGGTTGAAGATACAACAGCACAATATCTGGCCTTTGAACAGACTGCACAGCAACTTACAACCCGTATTCGCTATCTCCTGGCATTTATCAGCCACCAGAAAGAAAGTAAATTATGAAACAAAATGTCCTGATTCTCTGCACTGGAAATTCTGCACGTTCGCAAATGGCAGAAGGTCTATTGCGCACTCTCGCCGGAGATCGCTTTGAGGTGTTCAGCGCTGGCTCCAGGCCTTCGGTTGTGAATCCATTGGCGATTCGCGCAATGGACGAACGCGGAATCGACATTCACGGTCATCGTTCCAAGCACCTGAGCGAATATCTGCAACGCCCTTTCGATTATGTGATCACGGTTTGCGATAACGCCGCCGAAACCTGTCCATTTTTTCCCGGCAAGGCGGAGCGCATCCACTGGAGTTTCCCCGACCCGGCGGCAATCGAAGGTAGCGATGAAGAAAAAATGGCGTCGTTTCGTGAAGTGCGAGACGCCATCGAAAAGCAGCTGGTCGCATGGATATCCACAGCCATACAGCCCGCGTATGACTGATCGGATAACCTATGACCCGTTCCGGCGGGCAACGGCAGAATTTATTGGCACTTTTGCGCTGGTAACCGCAGGATGCGGCGCGATTGCGGTGAATGCAACTACCGGGACACTTTCGCATGTTGGCGTTGCTTTGACCTTTGGGCTGATTATCCTCGCCATGATTGCCGCTACCGGGCATATCTCTGGCGCACATTTTAACCCGGCGGTAACGATTGCCTTTGCGGTAATGCGCCATTTCCGCTGGCGGGATGTACCGCTATATGTCGCGGCGCAACTATCAGGCGCAGTTATTGGGGCGCTCACGTTGCGGTTGTTGTTTGGTTCGGTTGCCAATCTCGGCGCGACACTCCCCGCCGGAAATCCTTTTCAGGCGTTCGGGCTGGAAATTTTACTGACAGCGGTCTTGATGTTCGTCATCATTTCTGTAGCTACTGATGCTCATGGTGCTGGACAACTCGCCGCGCTTGCTATTGGTGGCACAGTAGCGCTTGATGCCCTCTGGGGTGGAGCGATAAGCGGCGCATCCATGAATCCTGCACGATCCTTCGGGCCAGCGTTGATCGCCGGGGTTTGGCGGGATCAATGGGTTTATTGGCTAGGCCCGATTCTCGGCGCTCTGATCGGAGCGGCTTTCTATCAATTCATCCGCCGTCCCGATAAAGGGCGTTCATCATAAAGGATTTTCTACTGTGCAGCAACGTATTCTGGTCTTATGTACAGGCAATTCTGCGCGTTCGCAGATGGCAGAAGCCTTTCTGAAAAAAATGATTGGGGATCAGTTCGAGATATGTTCCGCAGGGTTAGACCCTGTGCCGATCAATCCGCTTGCTATCCAGGTTATGAAAGAAGCCGGAATTGACATCAGCGGACAATATCATAAGGATGTTAGAGATTTTCTTGGACAGCATTTTACATATCTGATCACTGTATGTAGCAATGCCGAAGAACGCTGCCCTATTTTTCCCGGCGTGATCTATCGCCTGTTTTGGCCTTTTGAAGACCCGGCGGCAGTTGTTGGCAACACTGTCGAAAAACTTGCCAAATTCCGCGAAGTACGTGATCAAATTGAACAAAAAATCCGGGAATGGGTTTTTGAACGCGATTTGAAACCCCAATAGCCCTTTGAACGATATAGCAGGTTTCCCGGCTTGCTATATCGACACTCTTCGATATAATAATGAGTATTATGAATGCTGATCCTGTAACCTTTGCCAAAGCCCTTGCCGATGATACCCGTCAGGAGATCATGAAGCATTTATGCTGCGTGTGGTTGAGCGTCAACGATGTAGTAGATAAACTTGGCGGGCGCGTCAAGCAACCCACTGTCAGCCATCATCTGAAAATCCTTCAGGATGCCAATCTGGTCTTCATCCGACAGGAAGGTCGCCAGTGCTTCTATACGCTCAATGAAGAATATTTCACCGTTTGCTGTGGTCTGCTCATGAAGAATTTCGCACCCGGTCACGCCAATCAGATCATCTCGCCCGAAGCAATAAAGTGATTTGAGTTCGCCAACATTTGATATGTATAATTTTGCCAAAATATATTGACAATCTTCAATATATCTCGTACACTCTAAAACATATCGACAAGTATCAATATAATGGTGACTCAAATGGCGAAACTTCCGGTTGTAGTAATTGGCGGTGGCCCGGTTGGGCTGGCAGCGGCGGCACATCTGGCGCAACGTGGCGAACCCTATATCCTGCTTGAGGCAGGCGAATCGGTTGCCGCGAATGTACGTTCATGGGGGCATGTGCGGGTATTCACACCCTGGCGCTATCTGGTAGATAAGGCTGCTGAAGCCCTCCTTTCAAAACAGGGATGGAATCGCCCTGCCGACGATGAATATCCAACCGGGCAGGAACTGATTGATCTGTACCTGCAACCGCTGGCAGAAGTGCCAGAGATCAAACCCTTCGTGAAATTTGGTGCGCGCGTAACTTCGGTCACACGCCAGAATTTCGACAAGATGAAAACCGTCGGACGTGAGAAAGCGCCGTTTGTAATCACATACACCGATTCAACCGGGTGTGAAGAACAGATTCTGGCGCGCGGCGTGATCGATGCCTCTGGCGGCAAGGTCAACCCGCTGGGTGCAAGCGGCGTTCCGGCAATGGGCGAACGTGCGCTGAAAGATCGCATTTTCTACGGCATCCCGGATGTGACTGGCGCACAACGCGCACGCTATGCCAACAGGAATGTGTTGGTTGTTGGCAGCGGACATTCGGCCTTCAACGCCGTGATCGATTTGATTCAACTCTCGGAGAGTGCGCCGGATACAACAATCACGTGGGCAGTGCGCCGCGAAGCCGCAGGGCAGATGTTTGGTGGCGGTTCCGGGGATGAACTGGAAGCGCGTGGCAAACTCGGCCAGCGGGCGCAGACCGCATCGGCGTCGGGAAAGGTGCGTTTCCTGACAGGAACACGAATTCAGCGAGTGGAGACTGTCGGTGAAAAAATAGAGGTACAGACCGATCAGGGTTCTATTGGCAGCTTCGATGAAATCGTGAGCGCGACAGGTTTCCGCCCCGATCTCTCTATCCTGAGCGAACTTCGGTTGGCAATCCACGATGGTACGGAAGGTGTCCTCTCAATCGCGCCACTGATCGATCCGAATTTCCATAGCTGTGGTTCTGTGCCGCCACATGGCGCAGAAGAACTCAAGCACCCGGAGCAGGATTTTTATATGGTGGGCATGAAGAGCTACGGACGCGCCCCAACCTTCCTGATGTTGACCGGATATGAGCAGGTTCGTTCTGTCGTCGCGGCGCTGGCGGGCGATTGGGAATCGGCGCGGAATGTCGAACTGGTGCTGCCAGAATCTGGCGTATGCTCTGGTGGTGGAAACAAGGCCAGCGCTGCGAGTGCCTGTTGTGGTTCAAGCGCCGCTGAAGCAAGTCCGGTTATTGCGTTAGAAGCTATCCCTATTCAGGCAGTAGCAGAATCTGCCTGTTGTGGCTCGGATTGTTGCGGCGGAGTACGCCAGCAAAACACAACTGCGGTTGAAAGTCCGCTGACACTGATCAACAATAGGTAGGATGCGGCGATTTTACTATGGGTGGGTGCTGGTATGGACGCTGGCATTCACCGAAATGACCTCATGGGGCATTCTCTACTATACTTTCTCGGTCACGATAGCCCCTGTACAACGGGAAATGGGATGGAATCGCGCTGATCTGACGGGTGCGTTTTCACTGGCGCTGTTTGTCTCTGGCCTTGCTGCTATCCCTATCGGGCGATGGATGGATCGGCAAGGCGCACGGGTCGTAATGACGACGGGATCATCCATTGCAGTACTGCTTGTGTTGGTCTGGGCGCAGGTACAAACCTTGCCCGCGTTATATGTAGTGTGGGTTGGGATCGGTGTCACAATGGCGATGGTGCTTTACGATCCCGCCTTTACTGTTGTTGCGGTATGGTTTCGCAAACACCGCGCACACGCGCTTACGATCCTCACGTTCGGCGGAGGGCTGGCGAGTGTTGTTTATGTGCCGCTGGCGGAATATCTGATCAAGCTGTGGGGTTGGCGGGCTGCCATAACAGCCCTTGCCGTGATTCTGGGGTTGGCGACTATCCCTTTTCATGCACTATTTCTGCGTCACCGTCCGATGGATGGCAGTGCCGATCACTCTGTGAATCCACACCCTTTCAGCGAAAAGCCCGCTGATACGCTCCAGACTGTGCTGATGCAACGCCCGTTCTGGATCATGACCGGAGCATTTTCGCTGGCAAATTTCGCTGGGTCGGCGTTGATTGTGCATCTCATTCCCTATTTGACCGATCTCAGCATGGGAACGAGTTTTGCAGCGGGAGCAGTTGGATTAATCGGGATAACCGCTTTGCCCGGACGCCTGATTTTTACACCACTTGGAAATTATCTTCCGCGAAGAAAGGTTACAGCACTGCTATTCGGGCTACAGGCGCTATCGCTTATCATCCTGCTATTCGCCCACAGCCCTGCCAGTGTATTGCTGTTCGTGTGCGTCTTTGGCGCTGGCTATGGCGCTATCTCTCCGGCACGCGCTGCCCTGATTGCCGATGTCTATGGCATCCAAAACTATGGCAGCATCAACGGCGCGATGTCATTCATTGTTACGTTGGCGCGCGCTGTCGCCCCAATCACCATTGGAATTATTTTTGTCGCGGCGGGGAGCTATCTCCCGGCGTTGATTTTACTGTTGATTGTTTCTTTGATAGCCGGATTATTGATGTTTTTTTGAACCGCAATCTGCCCGGTTCAAGTGCAGCGTAAGTGTGATATAACATGCTTATGACGCCACAGATCGAAAAGCTCAAAGTTGAAATCGAACTCAAGCGTGCCGCACTGAAAGAAGAACAGGAGCGGCTTTCGCAGTTGCGGCGTGAGATTGAGGGCTTTGCGCAACAATATGAAAAGATCGTTGGGCCATTGGAAGCGCGTCTGGATGCCTTGCAGGAAGCCTTATCCCAATTTCGCACCGAGCGCAGCAATGGTGGGATGTGGGGGCAATATAACAGCTTTGAGGAAGCCTTCGACGCCAAATATCGCCGGGATGCGCAGGATACGCACGGGCCAAACGCGATCAAGCGCAGCAAACCCATCGGACCGGTAAACGAAGAAATTCTGCGTTCCATTTATCGTAAACTGGTGCGACGCTATCACCCGGACGCGACTCAGGATAAAAACGAAAAGGAACGCTATACCGTCATCATGGCACAGATCAACGCGGCATGGCGCGCCCGCGACGCCAATGCCCTATATGCGCTGGATGGGCAAAAGGTCGCGCAACCCCCACCAGATGTTTCACGCCTGGATCAAATCACGACCCTCTCTGATCTGATGGAAATTGCACATCGACTGGACGCCGAATTAACCGATACCCGGATTGAATATCGGCAATTGATGTCCAGCCCGTTGATGCAAATCAAAATTGAGCAGAGCATCGCACGGGCGCGCGGCGGAAATATCCTGCGGGAAATCGCGGCGCGCGTGCAGCTTGAAATTGATCAATGTGAGGCACAACTCCGACAGTTCAGGTCCGGGCGCTGAATCTGCCCTATAATTGATCTATGCGGCTACTGATAGCATCTATTGCCATTTTGTTGACATTGATCCTCCTGCCACTTTCGGTTATCGTTCTGTCGAGTGGTGCAGATCAACGCGCGTTGCATCTGGAACGTGCCGGGTTCGCCATGTGTTCGGGTAAGCCCTGCTATAAAAACATCGTCCCCGGCGAAACCCACTGGGATGATATTGATAGCCTGTTACAAAGCGGGCAACCTTCGCTCGTCACCACAACGACAGATCGCCGCCGCAGTCTGCCAGGCGTCGTTGAAATCTATCGTGGCACAACAGATTTTGAGCCAGATCGGGTTGGCGTCGTCATTGCACAGGTCAATGTACCCTTGTGGGAAATCTTGCAAACATTCGGTAAACCGTGTTCGGTGCGTCTGAGCAGCCGAAACGGGGAAACGTTCTCGCGCTACCGCTTCCTATATCCCTTTGTCGAAATCTATGGGAATCCGCTGGAAGGTGAAGTCCGCGCCCTGACAGAACTTGATCCAACGTTGCGTGTGGATACGATCCTGATGCGAGCGAAGATGAACGCGCGTGAATCGGATCAGGGGAGTTGCCGCCCAACGACTGACGATTGGTTTGAACTGTACGGCTCGTGGCAGGGGTTCGCGCCGCTGGAAACGTATCGGCGCAACGCCGGACATTAACAGGTTATTCTTTACTTCTCCGCAATTACAACCACTGCGGTGCTGCGCTTGCAGGGTTCGGCTTTCATCGAAACGGTAAAACCCGCTTCCTGAAAGACACCTGTCCAGCCTGCGATCTCTGGTGCGTCTGGCGGTTCACGAGTGCCGCGCTGACCTGTCGCCCGATAGAGCAGATCAAGCCCTTGTGTCGCTGCCGTGCGTGAGTTAAAAACCGCGTTTGGAACGCAGACAAATCGCGCTCCTGGCTTCAATACGCGATAGATTTCCCGCACCGTCGCCGGATCAACGATGAAATTAGTCGGAAAGGTACACAGAACGGCGTCAAACGCGCCATCTGTAAAAGGTAACTGCTGCGCGTAGCCGCGTACCAGATGTGACGTGATTCCAGCTTTTTGCAGTTTGCGGGTGGTGATGCGTCCCATTGCGCGGCTCAGGTCATAGCCGACGGCACGATAGCCCAGAGTACGCAAATCAAGATGGAGATTTCCCGTTCCGTGTGCAATTTCCAATACCTGCGCGCCGGACGGGACGCCGATATATTTCAGCGCTGCCCGTCCCCACGCGCGCCATTCGCCCAGACTCACAATCCAGCTTACCGCGTCATACGTCCACGCCATCTCGTTATAGAGCAACCGGAAGCCAAAACGCACCAGCCGAATGTATCCTGAGCGAATGGTTTTCATCAACTAGACAGCGCTCAGAACACTATCAAACGCCGTGCCGATATTTTCAATCACATCGCTTGCCAGCGCCGACACCTGCGCGCCTGCGCTCAACCCGGCAAATTCACCCGCCAGGCCGTGCAGGTATCCACCCGCTACGGCTGCATCGTAGGGATCGAGACCCTGTGCGAGTAACCCGGCGATCATCCCGGCGAGTACGTCGCCCGTCCCGGCTTTGGAAAGCGCCGATGTCGCAAACGGCAAGACACCCACGCGCCCATCCGGGTCGGCAATCACGGTGTATGCACCCTTGAGTACGACGATCATATTCCATGCTGCGGCTTTTTCGCGCGCCAGTGCAACCCGATCCGCCTGCACTTTGTCGGTTGCCTTGCCTGCATCATCATCGGTGAACCCGGAGAGGCGTGCCATCTCGCCCGCGTGCGGCGTGAGGATGGTTCGGGCAGGCAAGCGGGTATGCCAGTTTTCCAGCTTCGCCAGCAGGTTCAGCCCATCGGCGTCAACGACCATCGGTGGCAATGGTTTGGTTTCTGTCTCGGCCTTTTTCTCTTCGACGACTGCGGCAGGTGCGAAGCCAAACGAGGCGCGTGCTTTGGCCTTGACCGTTGTTTCCGCTGCGAAGAACGCTTCTACAAATTCCCCGGTGGGCGTTTCTTGCGAAAGCCCCGGTCCAACCAGCAACGCCGAATAACCTTCCAGACCTTCGCGCAGGACGCGCGCCGCGCCTTTGCTAAACACGCCCATGTCGTGTGGCATAACCAGCCATGTCGCTTCCAGCAGATGGACGCCAATCATCGGGATGATCGGTTGTGGCGCGGCAACTGTCACCAGCCCTGCCCCAACGCTATAGGCTGCCTTCGCGGAAAGGGCAGGCGCACCCGTATAGTTGATTGACCCGGCGGCAACCATCACCTTGCCAAATGTGCCTTTGTTGGCGTTGCGGGAACGCTTCGGCAGGATGGATTGAACGTGCGCTGCATCGACCAGATCAAGATTGCCTTTGGCTTGTACCTTTGCGGGCAAGCCCAACGCGGCAACGTGCAACTTTCCGACGGCATCTGCGCCGGGGAACGTCAGCAAACCGGGTTTGACTGCTTCAAAGGTGATCGTTTCATGCGCATGGATCGCGTCGGGATCGAGTTCGCCCGTATCAGCATCCAGACCTGTCGGGATGTCAACGGCGACCACAACAGGATAAACCGTTGCACTTTTCAATTCTGTATTTCCAGCGGGAGTTGTGTAGGCTGGCGCGGGGCGATCTGCCTGCCGATCATGCAAGCCTTTATCGACCTGCCGCAGAATTTTCTTGAGTTCGCCCTTGATCGGGAGTTTTGCGCCTGTTCCCAGGATGGCGTCAATCAAAATATCGGCGTTGCCGACCATCGTTTTCAAAACCCGATAGCCCTGTTCGGAATCGGTAGGGGCATCGGCAACAAGTACACCAGCATCCCGCAACCCGGCAACCAGTTCGTCTTCGCGGGCATCCGTCAGGAAAACAGTCAACAATGCGTTGGTATATTCTTTCAAAAAACGGGCGGCAACCAGACCGTCACCGCCATTGTTTCCCTTGCCGACGAGGACAGCGACACGGGGCGGTTGCCCGTCGTTGCGTTCGGCTTCGACTTCTGCCATCAGTTCGCTGACACGCTTGGCGACAGCACGCCCCGATTGTTCCATCATCGCGCTATAGCCATAGCCCGCAGCATCCGAGGCGGCTTCCAGAGCGCGCATTTCTCCAACAGTTAAAATTTTTGGCATTGTTGCTCATCCTGTTTTGACAGTTCCCCTGAGTATAACGGGGCAATATATGAGAAAAGTAAATATTGGATGATGCACGCCGGCGTCACCGAAATCCGAAATATAAAACGATAGCAGGGAATGTTTGGAAAACGTACTTTAGCCGGGGTTAGTTGGTTAAACCCGCCTTTCCTGTTGGTGAGGAAAAGGCGGGATGATCAGAGGTTAATTTGTCTGCGAACCCGCCGGATCAGGGGGTTGCAGTTTCGGCCTTGTTCTGCCGACGCTGCGCCAGACGCGCGGCGATCCTGCCAAGTTTCTGGTGATAGCGGATGACTTTGCTCTGGGCTTCGCGGGCTTCCTGCAACGTTGGTTCGAGTTTGTCGATTTCCCAATAGCGCCAGAGTGCATCTACAACCTGTGTATAGAACTGCTCTGGACCATAGTTGACCTCATTCGCCAGAATTTCCGAACGCTCAACGTAGTTGGGCATTCCGCTACCGGGCATCTCGAATTTCATCAACACATCTGCCAGTGGATACACATAGTTCGGCTCGACTTCGAGGTGCATCTTGACTGCATCCCGGTAGAAGGCCATGTGCAGGGTTTCATCCTTCGCCAGGCGGCGCAGCGCACGCGACAGCATAGCATCTTCTTTTTCGGCAACGTCGGCAACGCGCAGATAAAACGTCTGCGTAGCGAGTTCCTGAATCGCGGTATATGCCACAGCCTGAAAGTGGCTGGCAATCGTCGTCGCCCAACCCTGACGAATCACGCCCTTGCGCATCGCCATACGACGCTTGGCATCGCCATTCCCACCGAGCAACAGATAGGTTTCCAGCAGCAGTGCGTGCTGATCTTCTTCGCTCGTCCAGATATGGAGGAAGTCGATCATCACCTCGATTGCGCCCTTGAATGCGCTGTAGAGGTGGGTGGTAAACCAGGGCAGGTTGACTTCCGTCAGGACAGCGGTCTCTACCGCTGTATAGACCGCCGGGGAGAGTTTCGGAAGTTTATCCGGGTTGGCCTTCAGGTCATCCAGCGGCAAAAATTCATGATACGACCAGTCGATTTTGGCGGCGCGCTCACGATGCTGGTCATAGAGCGCGAGTAGTTTTGGTTCAAGTGATGGAATCAGATAAGCCAGGGACATGCTTCTACCCTTTAACGATACGTTCTGTTTTTCACGAAAGTGTACCCACGATCCCCGAACCTACCAAACCGATATTGAACACAGAAATTAAATCGGGTTAACTAATTCGGTGCATCAGTTATCGCCATTGCGCTGAACTGCGTCTCATATAGCGCGGCATACAAGCCGTTGTGTGCAATCAATTCGGCGTGCTTGCCCTGTTCCACAATCCTGCCGCGATCCATGACGAGGATTACATCGGCGGCATGAATCGTGCTGAGGCGATGCGCAATCACCAGACTCGTTCGACCTTGCATGACGCGCTCCAGTGCCGCTTGAATCAGTGTTTCCGATTGCGAATCCAGATGAGAGGTTGCTTCGTCCAGAACAAGGATCGATGGGTCTTTTAGAATAACCCGCGCGATGGCAACTCGTTGCTTTTCACCCCCGCTCAAGCGATAGCCGCGCTCTCCGACTACCGTTTCGTATTTATCTGGCAGTGCAGCAATAAAATCGTGGATGTTCGCGGCGCGGCAGGCTGCCTCTATCTCTGTATCGGTGGCATCAGGGCGGGCGTAGAGCAAATTCGTCTTGATGGTGTCATGAAACAAATACGTTTCCTGTGTCACGACACCAATAGCACCCGCAAGTGAGGTAAGCGTCAGATCACGCAGATCATGCCCATCGATCAGGATGCGGCCTGCGGTTGGATCGTACAGGCGGGGCAGTAAATAGGTCATGGTGGTTTTGCCAGCGCCGCTCGGCCCGACCAGCGCCGCGAGTTGACCCGGCTGGAGCGAAAACGAAATATTGTTGATCGCCATTGTGCGCGCCTGCGTCATAGTTTCGACGGGTTCGGCTTTTTCGGCTTTGCCATTTTGATGATTCTTATCCCGGCGTGGTGCGTCCCCGGAAAGCACCGCACGAACATTATCCATACGTCCGGCGCGTTCGACCTCGCTCAGTTTGCTCTTGTTATCATTTTCAATATAGCTGAACGAAACATCCTCAAACGCTACCGCACCGCGCACATTTTTCAGTGCGATTGCGTCAGGTTTTTCGTCAATTTCCAGCGGTAAATCCAGCACCTCAAAGACGCGCTCAAAGCTGACCATCGAAGTTGCAAAGTCAACAGGCGCGTTTGCCAGTGCCTGCAACGGGCCGTATAGCTGTCCCAGATAGGCCGCAAACATGACGATCAGACCAATGGTGAACACGCCATCAATCACCAGATGCCCACCGACCCAATAGACCAGCGCCGTGCCACCGATCCCGATGAACGAAAGTAACAACCACAACTGGTTGTTGATCACGGCGGTTTTCACGCCAATATCCCGGACTTTCCCGGCGCGATCCTGAAAGCGTTCGACTTCTTTCTGTGTCCGCCCAAAGAGTTTGACGAGCAACGCGCCGCTGACATTTAGTGTTTCGTTCATGGTAGCGTTCATGACCGCGTTCAAGTCCATCTGTTCGCGGGTGATGGTGCGCAGATAGTTACCCAGGCGTCGCGCCGGAAACAGAAACAACGGCACAACAAGGAGCGCCAGCAGCGTCAGTCGCCATTCTACCGTCAACATAATTGCAAGCGTAATCACCACGATCATGATGTTTGTGATGATCCCGATCAATGTGCTATTGATCGCTCGCTGTGCGCCAACAACATCGTTATTCAGGCGGCTCATGAGTTCGCCCGTTTTGGAATTGGTGAAAAAACGGAGCGACATCCGCTGCAAGTGCGTAAAAACGCTCACCCGCAAATCGTAGATCAGGCCTTCGCCAATTTTCGCCGCCAGCAAACGGCGAAAAATATCCATGATCCAATCCATAATCGGCAGCATAATCAGCCCAAACGCCAATCGATCCAGCAAGGCTACATCGCGTTTGCCAAGTGCGTCGTCAATCAACAGGCGAAATAAATATGGGTTTGTCGCTGTGACAAGGCGCTGCAAAACCAGAATCAATAAAATCAATCCGATATGAACACGATAGGGTTTGGCATACCCCAACACGCGCATAATCAGCGCACGTGTCACTTTTGGCTTTGCGTCTCCAGTATCATTATGTACAAAATATCGCCAACTCATCCCGGAACTCCCTTTACTCGATGCAGTGCTGCGTGATCTGTTATATTTCATAGGAAAACTGCATTAAAATTTGAAATTAAACAGGGTTTAGAATGCCTAGTATACGCCCATTGACCGCTTTGGATATAGGCCGACTTGCCGAAATTGACCCGTCCTTTCGATCAGGATCGGTGCTGGAATTAGTGCGAACAGGGGCAGGGTTGTCGATTCGATGGGAGTTGATCGAGCAAAAATTAGCCACGCCTTATAACAGAGGGCATGGTTATGATTTCGATGTGCAACGACAGGAAGAAATTGCGGTGCGCTTGCAGTATCCCGATATTTGCTTCCTGCGCATTGCAGAAGAATCGGATCGACTGGTCGGGATTCTGGACGCAGAATATACCGAATGGAACAATGCTGTTACGCTCCACAATCTGTATATTGATGTTCACTATCGCGGGCAAGGGCTGGGACGCCGTTTCTGGGCGCTTCTGACGCGCTTTGCGAAGGAACAGGGCGCACGGGCTATCCTCATAGAAACGCAGACAAATAATGTCCCTGCCATCAATTTCTATCTCAGGATGGGCTGTCGCGTATGTGGAATTGATGAAGCGCTTTACGATAGTGAGTTGGGCGAAATTGCGCTGTTTCTGGAATATCCTCTGGTCATCGTTCAATGATCAGCCAGTGCTGGATTTATCTGGTTTCAGTCCTGTTGTTCCTCATTCAATTCCTGCAATTTACGTTCCAGCGCATCCAATATCTGTTGCAAATTGGGAGGAAGGGGCGCGCGTACTGTGATCCGCTTTTTGGTTGCGGGCGAAATCAGGGTAAGCGCTTCGGCATGGAGAAATTGTCGATTTAATCGCACCGCTGATCGACGCTCACGCCGGAAGCCATAGACCGGATCGCCAACAACAGGCGTTTTGATAAACATCAGGTGGACGCGAATTTGATGGGTGCGTCCGGTACGAGGCAGGACTTCCAGCAGCGAGACATCGCCGTAATCCTGCAAGACGTTATAAAACGTAATCG
This sequence comes from uncultured Anaerolineaceae bacterium, assembly GCA_964432445.1. Taxonomy (GTDB): domain Bacteria; phylum Chloroflexota; class Anaerolineae; order Aggregatilineales; family UBA2796; genus JBBRMW01. Next base: position 29,079 of record CAYSOC010000036.1, on the reverse strand, counting down.
ATTCGCGTCCATCGCGTACCACTGCCATCTTCTTGCGCTGGCGTGGATCACGCCCAATCGGAGCATTGATTTCACCGTTAGTGCTGGCGGGTGTGCCGTGTACTAACGCAAGGTAGCGCTTTTCGATACGCCGTGCCTTGAACTGCTTTACCAGCGAACGCCGTGCTTCTTCGGTCTTGGCAATCAGGATGACGCCGCTGGTATCTTTGTCGAGGCGGTGAACGATGCCTGCCCGTCCATGTTCTCCTACTTCGGCGGTCTGGGGCCAGCGCCCCAACACAGCGTTGACGAGCGTTCCGCCGGGATGCCCCAGCGCCGGATGAACAACCATGCCAGCGGGTTTGTTGATCGCTGCAATGGCATCGTCTTCATAGACAACTTCCAGCGGGATGTTTTCCCCGACGATCTCCGGCGGTTTGGGCAATTCCGGGATCGGATAATCCAGAATATCGCCAGCTTCTACCCTATAGGCGGGCTTGCTCGGCTTCTGGTTGACTGTCACCGCTTCGATGATCTTCTGGACGCGGGAACGGGACATGGTTGCATCCTGTTCGGTCAGGAGCGTGGTTAATAGCTTATCCAGCCGTTGTCCCGCTTGTTCCGCAGTAACGGTGTGCTGTGTGCGAATTTCGTGTTTATCATCAGTCATAACTGCCCAAGTCTATCACAATGGGCAGGGTTTTGGAACGGTCAGCGCCTGCTCACCGTATGAAATCGCGGAAAGTCCGCAGGAAAATATAGGCGAACTCGCCTTCCTGAAACTTGCTGGAATTAAGCGGCTCTGATAGAAAATCCGAGTATCCTTCCACTTTGTCCAGTTTGTCTTTCTCCAGATTCAGAAAACCCATTTCCCAATCTCCGAAGAGCCGTTCGGTGACAGGGCGAACGCCGTAGAGCAGGATGCTGCTGTGGCGCGGGTCTTCAACAATTTTGTTGTAGATTTCCCAGACCGCCTGCTCTTCGCCTTCCAGGACTTGCAGAAAATTCCGCTCGCGGTAGAGCAAAAGCCCGGTGACGCCGAGGCGTCGATTCTTCTCGCGGGATTTGGCAAGCAACGCTAGCAATTCCTCATCAGAAAAAGGAGTGGTTGTGGAGCTACCGTAAACAAGATTAATCAGTTTTGTCATGATGTGGACTCAAAGCGAATGTTATAGTCAGGGATCGTACCATAATATGGTTTTATCTCCCAAATGCAGGATGTATGCCTGCGCTATAAAAGTTCTATAAGAAATATTTGAGACTGATCTCACAAAACAGTATAATAATCACACGAGTTGTCATAGAATGAACGCAGGCATCGTCCGAGCCGGAGATGCCTGTTTGTTCGTACAAGGTGTGTAGAGGAATGCCATGCCCGATATTGTAATGTGGATAGTTGCGTTTATTGTTGTTCTTGGGCCGTTGATTCTCATCCACGAATTCGGTCACTACATCGCCGCGCGCATGATTGGCGTGACGGTGCTGGAGTTTGGCATTGGCTTCCCGCCGCGTGCCTTGAAATTGTTTGAACGTGGTGGCACAGAATTTACCCTGAACTGGCTGCCGATTGGCGGTTTTGTACGTCCGCTGGGCGAGGATTTCGTCAAGCCGCTTGGCGAGAACGCCACCGAAGCCGAACGTCTGGAATTTGAAAAGCGCGTTGCCGAACGTAATAACCTCGAAAAGCGCAATATCAAAACAAAGAGTTTGATGGAAGCCGGCCCCTGGCAGCGTATCTGGTTTATGAGCGCAGGCGTCGTCTTCAACCTGATTGCCGGATTCCTCGTTTTCACGTTGATTGGCCTCACCGGGTTGCCTCGTCCACAGGTAGAAATCTATCTGGTGGCGAAGGGATCAACCGCAGAGCAAGCCGGTCTGAAACCCGGCGATGTGATTTTCAAGCTGAACGGCATCGAGATTGAATCACTGCGCGATATTGATGATGAAATCGGCAGCCGTATCCCCAAGCCGATTAATCTGGAAATCTGGCGCGAAGGCAAGATTCTCAATGTCACAGTACAGCCCTCCGAAGTGGGCTTGCTCGATTCCAGCGTCGGCGTTTACATCACCGAAGTTGTCAAGGATTCTCCTGCCGCAACCGCAGGTATAAAAGCGGGGGATCGCATCGTCAAGGTAGATGAATTGTTCATCAAGAACAATCAGGAACTACTGGACTATAACAAGAAGCAGGCTGGCAAGGAAGTCACGATGATTGTAGAGCGCGATGGCTCTCAATTCACCGTCAAGATGACGCCTCGCGCCAACCCACCCGCCGGACAAGGCCCAATCGGTGCGACTATCGCTACGGCGACGTTTGATTCTTCCTATGGTTATTCGCTGGCAGAGCGCGGCGACGGTGTACGCACGGTATCGCGTTCGCTCGGTGATTCCATCTCCTATGGCTGGACTCGTACCATCGACACGCTTAAACTGATCGCGGAACTGCCACTGCGTATCTTCCGGGGGCAAATCTCGGCAGCGGAAGCGCGTCCGGCGAGCGTCGTTGCGATTTCGCAGCTTGGCGCACAGGTCATTCAGCAATCGTTCAGCCAGCAGGTGATCTATCCGCTGTTGAACTTCGCCGCGCTCCTGAGCATATTCATCGGTATTACGCAATTGCTCCCGATTCCGGGTCTGGATGGCGGGCGCATCATTTTCGTGATTGTCGAACTGTTGCGCGGCAAACCACTCAATCAGGAGCGCGAAGGCTTGATTCACATGGTTGGAATCATGCTATTACTCGGCCTGACAGTGATCATCGTCGTGAACGATATCATCAACCCGATTGTTCTGCCGCGCTAATCAAAGCGCCGCAATTTAACCAGCGAGTATATGTGCAGTGGCGGGGATATCCCGCCATTGTTTTCGTTTTGAGAAGTGCGGGAGGCACAACATGGCGACTTTCCAGAAAACCTTAGAGATGCTGCGCGATACCGATGCCACCATCACGGCAGAGGCCATTCGTGGACTTTCAGACCTCAGTTACGCGGAAACGCTGGTCTGGGCAGGGCATTGGGAAACTATCCCGACTGAACGTCGTTTGACCTTGATCACGCGCCTCGGCGAACTCAGTGAGACGAACTTCGATTTGAATTTCAGCGCTCTGGCACGCCATGCCCTCAAGGATTCGGATGAGGAAGTCCGTGTGGCAGCGATTGAAGCGCTCTGGTACGACGAGGAACCTGTGTTACTTCGCCAGTTGACGGAGATGGCCGTCCGGGACGACTCTGACGAAGTGCGTGCCGCAGCATTGAGCGAGATAGGACGGTTCCTGCTCCTCGGTGAATATGGCAAGATTGGCGCGACGCAGAGCCGCGAGGCGCAGGATTTGGCGATACGGCTGTACAACGACGTAGACGAACCCGTGATTGTGCGACGGCGCGCCATTGAAGCACTCGGCAACTGTACCCGCGCAGGCATCTCCGAACTAATCCAGGAAGCCTACGACTCGGATGATGTGGCAATGAAGGCCAGCGCTGTTCATGCGATGGGGCGCAGTTGCGACTCCGATTGGTCGGAGATCATTCTGGAAGAACTCCGCAGCGACGAGCCGGAATTACGCTATGAAGCGGCACGAGCGGCGGGTGAACTGGAACTATCAGAAGCGATCCCGACGCTCTCGATCCTTCTGGACGATATGGATCGGGAAATCCGCGAAAACGTAGTTTGGGCATTGGGTGAAATTGGTGGAAATGCGGCGCGTCACCTGCTGGAAAATGCGCTGGAACGTGCGCAGGCCGAAGATGACGAGGAAATGTCTGAAGCGATTGAGGAAGCGCTCGAAACCGCTTCACTCGTGGGCGAGGACATGCTGTTCGACTAGGAGTAATGATGACGGACGAAAACAGCTACAACGAAAAAATGCAGAAGATGGAACGGGAGCAATTCGTTCGCCAGATGAACGAAGCTGCAACCCTGCTCGAATCCGGCGATGGCAAGGCTGCCCTCCCGATTCTGGAACGGCTGGCGCAGCTTTATCCCGATGATATAGATGTGGCGCTGAATCTCGGCGGGGCATACGTTCTGACCAAACAATGGGCGTTGGCAATTGATGTGCTGGAAATTGCTTCGATGCACGAGCCGCGCAACCCGGCGATCTGGTCGAATCTTGGCGCGGCCTATCTCGGTACGCTGGCAATTTCGACGAAGGACAAGCAGGACAAGGCGATTGCGGCATTCATGCGGGTGGCGGAACTCAATCCCTACTATCCGAATGTGCATTACAACCTCGGCCTGATCTACGAGGATCGCGGCGATCTGGTGAATGCCCGCGATATGTTCGCGCAGGCGATCAAGGTCAACCCGGCAGATCGGGACGCCCGCGCACTTCATGCCCGCGCTGAACGCATTCTGAACCAACTGGAAGCCGAAGCAAAAGGCACACCAAGACCAGACAGCAACAGTACAATCAGCCTGAACTAGACTATCCGGGCGTATTTCCCGATACGCCCGTTAATCAGCCATTCCCTATCCGAGCCACTCCAGAATATTCCCGGAAGCGTTCCTGTGCGGCATTCAGAAGTTCATATTCAGCGACTGTTGGTGGACTAAAGTAGCAGGTTTCTATCACCACTGCATCCTTCCTGAGCGTCGCCGCGTGACAAAATGCCACGTTGGGCGCATCAAATGAGTACGCAGAATAGTACCATCGGTAAACGCCTGCTCAATGTCGTCGTCTGTAACGCCTTCTGTACGCAGCTTTAACGCCCATTTTGCGCCAGCATAATCCTGTGCTTATACTGCCACCAGCCATGATACCGCGTCGCCCGGTGTATGGAATTTCGTCCCTTCAAGCCGCTGATTATAAAGCCGACGTACAGAAATTTTCGCCATAGTGCAGTCCTTTTACACTCTACTTTAAAACAGGATCAGGACAGAATCCGTCCTAATCCTGAAAGAAAGTTATGCTATGGCTGTTTTGTGGCGCAATTTCATATACATTCGGACTGCGAACACGCTTATCACCCCGACCAGCAAAGTACGGATCACCAACCAGAGCGGCCATCCTGTACCCTCTAACTGCACCATACCGGGACGATATTCGAGAAACTTTGCCGCCATCTCTGCCGTAGGGATGTTCTGTTGATGTGCCAAATCTTGCAGGGTTGCATCGAAGCTGAATTTATTGGACGGGTGGATATAGACTACTTTTGCAGCGTTTCCGTTGGTCTGCCACGCGCTCACCTCAGAGGTTGCCAGTTGCGAGGCTTGATTCCCCGGCACGAGCAGGCGATCCATCGAAGAGGCATCGCTATAATCCCGGCGTGGTACAAGTTGTAACCCGTGCTGCGTGGTGATCAAGCGGCGTGTCGGGGAAATACTGAACAGTTTGGTCGAAAACGAAGAGGCATTCGTATCGAACACCGAAGCCAGTTCAAGTTCGCCAACACCATCATAGAGCAAAACGCCAGCGGTGGCATGATCCCATCTGAACACAAAGTTCAACAGATAAATGCTCATGCTCGGTTCGATGTAAATCTGTTGCGCCTGCGGATTATCTACATAACCATAGCCAGGATAGTGTAATTTTTGCGCGATAGCCTGCGCCACTTTGTCACCCTGTCGCCTAGCGATAAGCCGCAGTGCTGCATCGATCCCGGACGTGATGCCCGCCGATGTCATGTAACTATCACCGTCCACATAGCGCACACCACGCACCCATTTCACAGCGGGATATTTTTGTTGCAGACGGTCTATATCTGCCCAGTGTGTCGTGGCGGTACGACCATCCAGCAAGCCAGTTGCCGCGAACACTTCCGCGCCCGCACAAATCGAAAAAACCAACGCGCCTTCGTCTGCTTTTTGTTTGACCCATGCCAAAAGAGGTTGATTCTGCACGCCCGCGATCTCTGTCATAGCGGGTAGTACGACAATATCGGGTGATTTCCCCGGCATCGCATCCAGTTCAGCAAACGTGAAATCTGGCAGAACGTCCAGCCCACCTGTCAACGTTCGCATCTTGCGTTCGGATGCTACGCCATAGACGTTATAGGCTTCTGCCGCCGAAAATATCTCATAGGGAATCAGAAAGTCGGTGTTCTCGGTGAAGTCGCTACCGAGTACGATAGCAACCGTAGGCTTTGCGGGATCGAAACTTTTAGTATGCAATGCTGCGTCCGTTATTGGGATTGTTGTATCTGTTGGTCTGGACATCAATACTGATACCGAAGAAAAAGCGCCAAACGTGCCAAGCAAGGCGATAGGCACGACGAACGACAGCACATACACCGTAGTGCGAAGAAGACGTTTCATGAGGTTTTGCTCCCGATTACTTATTTGGAAAAGTTTCGTGTTTTCGATGGAGATAGCCCGAAATGGCGTTGCCATAGGCGTCTGAAGTGGCGCGCATCCTCAAACCCACATTTGAGCGCCACCGCCTCAATGCTCAGGTCTGGATTATGCAACAACCCGGATGCCAGTTCCAGACGCAACCGGTGCTGATAGTGCAGCGGCGTGAGTCCGGTTGCGTCCTTGAACGCGCGGGTCAGATTGCGAATGCTCATTTTGGCTATCGTTGCCAGTTCATCAAGGCTGATAGAATCTGTGGCGTGTTGAACCAGATAATCCTGAACACGATGCACACCGGGATTGAGGTGGGTACGATATTCAAGATAAACGCTCGTTTGCGCCTGTGTCCCATTGCGCCGCATGTAGATCACGAGATAACGCGCAACCTGTGCCGTGAACACCGGGCCATAATCCAGTTCGACAAACGACAGCGCCATATCGATCCCGGAGCAAATCCCCGCGCTCGTCGTGATATTTTTGTCATGGATATATAAAACGGTATCGGACACACGCGCACGCGGATAGCGAATCTGTAGGTAGGATGTCAGCGTCCAGTGCGTCGTACAACGCCGACCATCCAGCAAGCCCGCATCACCCAGCGCAAACGCGCCGGAACAGACCGAGGCAATCCGTGCGCCGCTATCACAGGCATTGCGCAACCATTCCCGCAAATCTGGTTCCAGCCCTTTATCATCTACCGTTTTGCCTTCCAGATCGATTCCGGGGATGATGACCAGATCATCTTTTGAAACCGACGAAAGCGGCGCAACCTGACCAAGCATCAACCCGATTGAACTATCGATCACAGCTTGCGCTGCACAGAACGAGAGTTTGTAACTTGCGCCCATGTACGCCGCAACGTGGAAGACCTGCGCTGTTCCAGCCAAATCCAGCAGATTGATGTTTGGCAGCAGCAGGAAAATCACACGCTGTTCAGGGCGCTGGGCAACCCGGACAAAGTTTTGTTCATCGAATACGAATGGCATATCCGAACTATAGTGCAATTCTGCAAATGGTTACAGAGGCATTCTGGACAAAAAACGGACAGATTCGGTCATTTTTATTGAAAAGATACAGGATCGTCTCAGGTTTTATAGAAATCGGGTTTGATTCGCTATCCAAACCACCGATCCGGCTACGCTATCGACAAAAATTCAGTGCTGCCAGCCCGGTGAAATTGCGCGACAACGCGATCTGCACTTTAATGGAGGGGTACGGAGGAATTTGAACATGAAGTGGAAAACACGTTTCGCGTTGAGTGTATTGATGTTGCTCTCGCTGGCAGGCGTCAATATGTTCACCAAAGCGGGAAATCTACTCCAACAGCCAATTTCAATCACGAATCCGCTGGCGTTTATTGGAGAAGATGGCAACGTCTATATGACGGACGAGTCTGGCAACGCAACGCCACAACCCGTTACGGGAGATTCTATCGGTGGAGCAAAAGGCGAATTTCCATTCTTTGAACGCAAGAATGGTTATGGCTATCTGCGCTGGTCGCCAGTGTCAAACATGCTGGCATTCATCCAGCCCACCAGCAAATCGGTGTTTGTCGTGGAAAATGGCAAACTGCCGAATAAAGTCAGCAGTCTTGCCGATGGAGGCTTTCCGCCTGCGTTCTCGCCAGATGGTAAGGAAATCGCCTATATTGTGCAGACAGGGCAAGCCGCTCCCGGCGATCCGGCAGGAACTATTCTGCAAATTCAGGCTGTCCCTGCGACGGGTGGCGCACCGCGCGCAGTAGGTTCGCTGATTGGTTCAGCGTGGCAGTGTGGCGCGGATACGCGCGACCCGGCAGATATGGCTTTCTTCACGGAGATTGGCCTTATCGGATACAGCCCAATGACTTTTGCGTGGCTGAACAGCGGCTTTCTGCACACCATGAGTTGCAATGGGCGCGGCCTAGCGCTGAGTGATGGACAGAAAGACATCTGGCAGAATCTCGATCTGCAAGCCGCCGCAATCTCGCCAGACGGGACACAACTGCTCGCAATCCTGACCAACACGGTCAGCGATCCCGCTGGAAAAACCAATCAACTCAATCTGGTAGACCTTGCCACTGGCAAGCTCACCCCGCTGACAACGACACCCGCTGTCAGTCGTGCGGCGTTCAGCAGCGATGGCAAAACTGTCCTCTTTAGCACACTGGAAGCAGGTACGAATACCGTCAAAGGCAACCCGACCAGCGCCCTCGGTAAACAGCTTTTCAGTGGCGATCTGTGGCCTGCTACTGGTACAGAGAATGCCTTACTGGTTTGGTCAATTCCAGCCACAGGCGGTACACCGACATTGCTGTTTAAGGGCGATGGGCGCGGAATCGGCTTTATGTCGCCGGGGCGTACCAAACCAACGCTTGTGTTCAGCCTCGTCACTTCGCTGGCAGATATGGTGCAGGGGATCAATGCTGGCGACGCCATCGAAAGCGTCGTTCCGCTTGCCCCACACCCGGAACTGACATTCATCCCGGCCGATACATTCGGATCGCCGTTCAAGACAGTGCGCGGTGGTCAGCCGCTTGTGCTGCCTGTTGATAGTTTTTCAATTGTTCCAGCGCAGAAAGCTGTTGCCGCTGCCCCAACGCCGACTCTCTTTGTTCCGGCAGGCGCAACCCCAACGGAAATTGTGCCGACTATCGCTGCTCCGACGGTGATCAATCCCACCGTGACGCCGCTGCCTTCTGCAACTCCTTCGATTGTAGTGGCGGTAGGGGGACGCTGCCCCGGTTTCCTCGCTTCCCGTCTGGTTGTTGGTGGCAAAGGTAAAGTCTTGCCGGGTGGCTCGAACCGCCTGCGTGCGACTCTGCCCAACGGCGCGACCATTACCAACATTCCGGGAGATGGTATCTTCGATGTATATGAAGGACCGATCTGTACATCCAACGCGGTGGCCTATTGGAAGGTCAACTACGCCGGGAATATTGGCTACACCGCAGAGGGGCAGGGAAGCACTTACTTCGTTGAGCCGTACTATCCGCCAGTGTTCGCCGTAACCAGTGTTGTTGCCAGCGTCTCGCCTGCTGTCTCAAATGTCTGCCCGACGATTTTCACATTTACGGCAGCGATCACGACCAACGCAGCGGGGAGCGTCACCTATAAATGGGAACGCAGCGATGGCGCATCATCCAGCCCGCAAACGATCAGCTTCGCGGCGGCGGGAACCCAGAATGTAACAACGACATGGAATCTCGGCGCGGCAGGAACGTTCTGGGAACAACTGCGCGTGAGTTCGCCCAACAGCATCGTGTCGAATCAAGCGACCTTCACGCTATCTTGTGGGAGTCCGGTCTTTGCGGTGACCAGTGCCGTTGCCAGCGTCTCGCCCGGCAGCGCGGGAGTCTGCCCCAGCACATTTACCTTCGTCGGTACAATAACCGCCAATGACGCAGGTAATGTCAGCTATCAGTGGGAACGTAGCGACGGGGCAACCTCCAGCGTGCAAACTGTCAGTTTCGCCGCCGCAGGAACGAAGACTGTTTCTACTACATGGACGCTCGGTGCAGCCGGAACGTTCTGGGAGCGGTTGAAGATCACTTCGCCCAACAGTGTTACATCGAATCAGGCGACCTTCACGCTCGTGTGTGGGACGCCTGTGTTCAGTGTGACGGCAGCCACAGCCGCCGTTGCCCCGGCAGTTGCTGGCCCATGCCCCAAGAAATTCAATTTCACCGGAACGATCACGGCAAATGGCGCGGGTACTGTTACCTATCGCTGGGAACGTTCCGACGGGGCAAGCGGCCCAACCCAAACGCTTGTCTTTGCCGCTGCTGGTACAAAGCCCGCTGCTGGCACTTCGTGGAACCTGACCGCATCCGGGACATTCTGGGAACGTATCCACATCCTGACGCCCAACAATCGCTATTCCAATCAGGCAACGTTCTCGCAGACCTGCCCGTAAGTTGAAAAGCCCACCCTGAATGTATTTTGACGGGTGGGTCATCAGAGATAAATTTAGAAGGTCAGGATATGTTCGATCCTGACCAATTTTTTACCTGTAGCCGACGCAACACAAAAACAACCGTTGCGTAATTATTTGACAGAAATGTATGGAAACAATCAGATGGATTACCACGAAATACAGGAACAGATTGACAAGCAACTACAGAAGGAAAAGTGGCAGGTGCAGCTTTTCCTTTTCCTGTTCAGTCTTGGGGTGTATATCCTGTTGCTTGTCATTGGATGGAGTTTGTTTCTGAGCAATGGCGGACAGCCTCCGGGAATGAATATTCCGGGCGTCGCAAAGCCCGCCAATCCGCTTGGAGATGCGATGACTATGATCTCCGTCGCCGGGATGTTGCCTGTGCTGTTCCAATTCATTAATCTGATCCTTGCGACAAAAATGGGCGAACGGCAACTGCGTGAGCGAATCACCGGACGTATCATGCAGGGCGAGATGAAAAGGGAACTCGATGCGCAGGAAGCGGCAAAGAACAAGCCCAAGCGTGCCATGCGTCTGACGGACGACGGTGAATTGGAAGAAATTGCCGAAGATGCCAATCAGCAGGTTGGACGTGAGTTTCACAACCAGCGCAAGTAGGAACCCGGTTTAATCAAGGAGTGGGTCGCCCGGTTCATATGGGCAACCCTTGAATCACTGAACGTGAAAGATTGACTATCCCTTCACAGAGCCAGCCAGCAATCCGCGAATGAAGTAGCGTCCGAGGAAGATATAGACCAGCACTGTCGGGAGCGCCGTCAGGAGCGACGCCGCCATTTGCAGGCTGAAGTCAATTGCCTGTCCGCCCGTCAACTGTGCCAGCGCCACTGTCACCGGTTGCGATTCCTTCTTCGTGAGCATCACCGCAAACAGATACTCATTCCAGATTTGTGTGAACTGCCAGATGATCACAACCACGAAACTGGGCAGCGAAATCGGGAAGATCACGCGCGCATAAATCCCGAAGAATCCCGCCCCATCGATCTGCGCCGCTTCGATCATTTCCGTTGGCACTTCGGAATAGTAGTTACGGAAAATGAGCGTCGTTATCGGCAACCCGTAGACGATGTGCGCCAGCATTAAGCCCCAAATGCTGCCATATAGATTCAAACTGCGCAGCGTCTGGAACAGCGGAATGAGGATGCTTTGATAGGGAATGAACATCCCGAACAGCATCAGCGGGAAAATGATATTCGCGCCGGGGAATTTCCACTTGCTCAGAATGTAGCCATTCATAGAGCCAACCAGCGCGGAAATCAACGTTGCCGGGATGGTCAGCAACAAACTGTTACCGAAACTTGGCGCAAGCGTAGTAATTGCTGTACCAAAGGATTCGAGAGTGAATGTGCGGGGCAGTTGCCAGATTGAATCCAGATTCACATCGGCACGTGGCTTCAACCCGGTAGCAACAATCAGGTACACCGGGATGAGGAACACCGCCGCGATAAAAATCAGCGTCCCATAGGTAAAAACGCGGCGCGCGGAGAATGGAGCAGCAGTCATTGTCTGGCCTCCTGTCGGAATGTTGACCAGAGATAAGGGACGATAATCACCGCAACCATGATCAGCATGATGACCGCCATTGCCGAGCCGAGGCCGAAGCGATTGCCCCGAAACGCCGTCACATACATATTGATACCTGGTACGTCTACGAACAGATTGGATTCACCCGCCATGACGAACACCAGATCGAATATCTTCAACGAGATGTGACCGAGGATGATCACCGCGCTCAGAGTGATCGGTTGCAACAATGGGAATACCACAAACCGATAGACCTGTAATTCGGTACATCCATCGACGCGCGCCGCTTCCCGCAGTTCTTCGGGAATGCCGCGCAACCCCGCCAGATACATCGCCATTGTATAGCCTGCCATCTGCCACGTTGCGGCGATCACGATGGAGAATATGGCGAGATTCAGGCCGAAAATCCCTGACGCTGCACCTTCCATCGGCGTGTTAATGCGTGCAGCCATCAGCGCTCCGGTCAGGCTGAACCCGAACACGCCGCCGATCAATGCCGAACGGTTGGCGCGTTTGCCCCATGCCCACGCAGTATAGCCGAGTGTGATCAGCCCAACGAGCAGACCGAGGTATAGCGACAGATCGCCCCATTGGAACTGTAGAATCTTCGTCCTGTCGGTGAACCAGGGGATCGTCAGCGCTTCGCCGCCAACCAGCGTCGGCAATGTGTTCAACCCGGAACGCGGCGAGAACAGCCAGCGCCACACTGTTCCGGTCACGACGAAACTGAGCGCCATCGGAAACAGGAAGATGGTGCGGAAGATGCTTTCGCCCTTGATCTTCTGGTCAATCAGGATTGCCAGCAGCAGGCCAAGACTCAGGCACGCCGCCAGAAAAAAGATAGTGAAGAAAATGGTATTCACAATGTCGCCGCGAAAACGCGAGTTCAACAGCGAGGTGAACAGGTCGGTAAAGTTTTGCAGGCCGATAAAATCGACCTTTGGGTTGGCGGCCAGCCCTTCCCAGTTGGTCATACTGGAATAAGCCGTCTGACCAATGAAGCCATAGACGAACAGCCCGATCAGGATGATCGAAGGCATGATCATCGCTACGCCAATCCAGCGATCTCGCGTCATTTTCATAAAAACGTCCTTAGCTTTTAAACGACACGGTGTAAGTGCATAGTACGGAGCATATTCTAGCGCGAAAACGTAACGATACGGGTAAAATAGTCCCCGCCACATTTGAAACATAAAGGGATGGATTTTGACAGCAGCAATCATCGACGGGCAGGCGATAGCGGCAAAAATTCGCGCAGGCATCGCGCAGGAAACGGCAAAACTCAAAGCCGAAACGGGTATCGTTCCGGGACTTGCGGCGGTATTGGTCGGGGATAATCCCGCCTCACATGCTTACGTGAAAATGAAGCGCAAGGCGTGCGAAGAGGTTGGCATCGCGTCCTTTGGCTGGACGCTTCCGGCAGATACGACGCAAGCCGAACTTGACAAACTGATTGATGAACTAAACGCGCGCGCTGATGTACACGGTATTCTGGTACAACTGCCGCTCCCCTCCCAACTGGATGAACAAAAAGTCCTCACGGCGATCAATATCGAAAAAGATGTGGATGGCTTTCACCCGATCAATATCGGACGGCTGGCGATGAAAGGCCCCGAACCGCTGTATATTTCTGCGACTCCGGCGGGCGTAATTCGCTTGCTCGAAGAAACAGGCGTAAAATTCAGTGGCGCAAACGCGGTTGTGCTGGGACGTTCCAATATTGTCGGGATGCCAGCGGCGATGCTCCTGCTCAAGAAGGATTGCACTGTCACCGTTTGCCACAGCCGCACGCCGGATATTCCCGCTGTGACACGACAGGCTGATATTCTGGTTGCAGCGGTAGGGCGTCCGTTCATGGTCAAAGCCGATTGGGTTAAACCCGGCGCGGTGGTGATCGATGTAGGGACGACGCGCATTGATGATCCCGCTGCACCAAAGGGTTCACGCATCGTCGGAGATGTGGATTTCGACGCCGTGCGCGAAGTGGCAGGCGCGATTACGCCCGTCCCCAAAGGGGTCGGTCCGATGACCATTGCAATGCTGCTCTCCAATACACTTCTTTCGGCACAACGCGCAGCTAAAAAATAACGTACATCATTTCTTAACCTCTGTGCGCTATAGTGGCACACGGGTTCGGTAATCGCACGTCTGGAAGCAAACGGTGGCGCTCTACGAATATACAGGCAATTTACATATCCACACGCCCTATAGCGATGGCGAAGCGTGGCATCGGGAAATTGCGGATGCGGCGCGTCGGGCAGGGCTTGATTTTGTTGTCGTGACCGATCATAACGTCCTCGTGCAGGGTATCGAGGGCTATCATGGTGATGAGCAGAACGGCTACACCTTGCTGCTCACGGGCGAAGAGGTGCATGATCAGACGCGCCTGCCACAGGTCAATCACGCCCTGATCTATAACACGCGCCGCGAGATAGCCCACCATGCCGCCGAACCACAGGTTTTGATCGATGAAACAGTGAAAGCCGGTGGGCTGGCATTTCTGGCTCACCCCGCCGATCACGACATCAAATGGGTACATGAGAGCGCCATTCCCTGGGTCGATTGGGATATTCAGGGCTATCACGGTATCGAAATCTGGAACTATATGTCCAATTTCAAGAACTATCTCGATACCCCCCGGAGCAGCCTGCGCAACGTCTTTCGCCCCCGTAAAGCTGTCATCGGCCCATCCCCCGACGCGATCAAACTCTGGGATGAACTCCTGAGTACCGGGCAGCGCGTGATCGGGATCGGGAACGCCGATGCACATGGTACGACCTTCCGGCTTGGCCCATTGAAAAAAGTCGTCTATCCCTATGAGTTCCTGTTTCAATGTGTGAATACGCATATCCTCACTTCTCAACCACTCACCGGGCAGCTTGAATTGGATCGCGCCGAAATCTTCCGGGCATTGAAAGGCGGCTCGTGCTTCATCAGCTATGAAATCCCTGGTAGTACGCACGGTTTCCGTTTCTCCGCACAAGGGCAAACAGGAAACGTTCCAATGGGTGGCACGCTCAAACTTGGCAACGGTGTCACGCTGCAAATCCTGTGTCCCGCACGCGCCCACATCAAACTGATCCATCATGGTGAGGTGATCGCAGAGCGCAGCGATAACGAAGCAATGACCTATACCGCCAGCAAACCCGGCGCATACCGTGTCGAGGTCTGGCGCGAATATCGCGGCAAGGAACGCTGCTGGATTCTGAGCAATCCCATTTATATTGAGGATGTACGGGCTTCAAAAATCCGATAGGCTGGAACGCATACCAGATTAAAGACGCGGGGCTGAAAGACTGTCTGAAAAGGAATGACCCCTATCCCCTACCCTTTCCCCGCCAGCAGGGAAAGGGGGCAACGCACAACGGTCTGGAAGTCCCTCCTCGCCAGTGGGGAGGGATTTAGGGTGGGGTCTACTGAGGTTTTCAGACAGTTTCTGAATCAACCGTCCCCGCATCAAACCCAACCGCGTCACTCCGGGTATAATAGTCTCACTCGTTTACCTTCTGCCGGAGATGACCGACCATGACCACCCACAGACCGATCACCGCCAACACCCTGTTTTATGGCGACAATCTGGAAATCCTCACGCAATATATCCCCTCGGAATCGGTTGATCTGGTCTATCTCGACCCGCCTTTCAACAGCAACCGCGCCTATAACGTCCTCTTCAAGGACGAGAGCAACAACGATTCCGAAGCGCAAATCGTCGCCTTCGATGACACCTGGCACTGGGGGCCATCGGCAGAGCAGACCTATCACGCGCTGATCACCGACGCGCCCGACAAGGTGAGTACGATGATGAATGCGCTCCGGGCGTTCATCGGCGCAAACCAGATGATGGCCTATCTGGTGATGATGACCGCGCGTCTGGTGGAACTGCACCGCGTCCTGAAACCCACCGGAAGCCTGTATCTGCACTGCGATCCGACTGCTTCGCACTATCTGAAAATGATTCTGGATGGAATTTTTGGCGCGGAGAACTTTAGAAACGAGATTATCTGGAAGCGTGCCGATCCCAAAGGACACGCTTATACCCGTTTTTCATCGTCGCATGACGTGATTTTCTTCTATACAAAGACAAATAATTACATATGGAATACACAATTTGCAGATTACGACGAGTCCTATTTGGAAAGTCATTATTCCAATGTCGAAGAAAAAACAGGACGCCGTTATACACTAAGTGATTGCACAAATCCCAATAAAGATCGACCAAATCTGACTTACGAATGGAACGGAATAACTAAAGTTTGGCGGAGGACGCGAGAACGTATGCAACGCGCCCACGATGAAGGCCGTTTGGTTTACTCTAAATCCGGTGTGCCTCGTTATAAACGCTATTTGGATGAGATGAATGGCACACCAATAACGTCCGTTTGGGAAGATATTGCCCAGATTAATTCGCAGGCTGCCGAACGTCTTGGCTACCCAACACAAAAGCCGCTAGCGTTGCTCGAACGCATCATCGAGGCTTCGACCAACCCCGGCGACGTGGTGCTAGACCCGTTCGCGGGCTGTGGCACGGCGGTCACGGCGGCGCAGAAACTCGGACGGCGCTGGATCGGGATCGATATTACGCATCTGGCGATTGCCTTGCAGCGCTATCGGTTCGAGGCGATGTTTCCGGGGATCACCTTCGAGGTGGTGGGCGAACCCAAAGACCTCGGCGCGGCGAAACAGCTTGCCCACGATGACCGCTATCAGTTCCAGTGGTGGGCGCTCTCGCTGGTGCGGGCGCGTCCGTTGGGCGGCACGGCAGGCAGCAAAGAGGGTAAAAGGGGCAGCGATAAAGGCATCGACGGGGTGATCAATTTCATCGACGATGCTTCTGGCAAGGCCAAACGGGTGCTGGTGCAGGTCAAGAGCGGGCATGTGAAAAGCGGCGATATTCGTGATCTGGTCGGGACGGTGGAGCGCGAGAAAGCAGAGATTGGGGTGTTCATCACGCTGGAAGAGCCAAGCAAGGATATGGTGCGTGAGGCCGTGACAGCCGGGTTCTATCAGCCCGCCTATGCTGGCTATGAGCGCGACCTGTTCCCGAAAATCCAGATTCTGACGATTGCGGAACTGATGGCGAATCAGCGGGTGAAGATGCCGACGCAGCATGGAACATTCAAGCAGGCCGAACGCGCGCAGGAAAAAGGCTTACCGCAACTGCCGATGGCGCTGGATGGGTGAAGGTGTCAGACATTTTCAATTCCAAATTTCAGGGATACACTTGTCATAAAAATTTGTATTTCTTTTGAGATACCTGATGTGCGGTTTTTACGCATAAACAGGGCGGCGTCTCTATCTCGCATGTGGATAGAGTGCTACAATTGAACACTATTCATTTTCGCCAACGTAATTAATCGGAGTTGTATCCTATGATTCCAGGACGACCATCCGCGCCTCCCCCCGGCGCACCGCGTCAATCCGGACCCCTCCCGCCAAACGCCGCCCCATCGCAGCAACAAGTACAAGTGTGGTCGCCGCCCCCGATGCGTACCATCGAAGAAACCGGGCTGAACCTCGTCACGATTTCCGACCTCGCGCTCAAGGTGATGTACTTCGGCGGCGTGATGACGGGTGGCAAGGTGAGCGACATTATCAAATTGCCCTACGTCGGCATCGTCGATCAGGCGATGGCCTTCCTCAAAAAAGAGAAATTCATCGAAGTACAATCGCAAAGCGGGTTGGGCGAAGCGGCATTTACCTATATCATCACTTCCAAAGGCACGGACAAGGCGCGCGAAATTCTGGATCGCAGCCAATATGCCGGTCCCGCACCTGTCACGCTCGATCAATACATTCAGGCGATGAAAATCCAGAACAACCGCCGTATCACCGCCACGCCCGAAATTATGAAAAAGGCGCTCGGTCATCTGGTTATCAGCGATAAGATGTATGGCAAAATCGGGCCTGCGGTCAACTCTGGCAAGTCGATATTTCTCTATGGTCCGCCGGGAAACGGTAAGACGACGGTTTCGGAAGCAGTTGGGCGTGTTGTCCTCGGCTCCGATCTCTGGATTCCGTACTGTATCGACGTAGACGGGCAAATCATTCGCCTGTTCGATAACATCAACCATGAAGTGCTGGAGACCGCCGAAAGCAACGAAGCGCCCGGTCAGCGCACCATGCAGACAGGCGTCAAGCGTGACCCGCGCTGGGTGAAGATTCGTCGCCCGGTCATCATGGTTGGTGGTGAACTTGTCCTCGAAGGTCTGGATTTGATCTACGACCCGATCAACAAATACTATGAAGCGCCGTTCCAGATGAAGGCTAGCGGCGGGATGTTCCTGATCGACGACTTCGGACGCCAGCAGGTGCGTCCCCGTGACCTGCTCAACCGCTGGATCGTTCCGCTGGAAAAAGGCTCAGACTTCCTGCAACTGGCGACAGGTCGCAAGATCGAAGTGCCATTCAACGTGTTGATCGTTTTCTCGACCAATCTTGACCCTGCCGATCTGGTGGACGAAGCGTTCTTGCGCCGTATCCGCCACAAAATCGAAATCGGCGATCCATCGCAGGAAGAGTTTCACGAGATTTTCAAACGTGCCTGTGAAGCCAAGCGCGTCCCCTATGACGAACGCGGCTATGCCTATCTGATTCAGGAATGGTATGTGAAACAGGATCGCAAGTTCCGCAGCGTACACCCGCGCGACCTTCTGGATCAGTTGCTGGATATTTCGCGCTATTTGCAGCGCCCGCCTCAGCTTACAAAGGAACTGATTGATCGTTCCTGCGAAGCATATTTCGTAAAGTTGTAGAGGCGATTAGGCTAAACGAAGTCAATCTCACACGGGGCTTCAAGGCTTGACCCCACCCTCAATCCCTCCCCGCTGGCGAGGAGGGACTTCCAAACCCGCGCGACATAGCTCCTTTTTCCTGCTTGCGGGGAAAGGGGTCAATCGCTGTATTTTTATTTACGGACAACCCTTTCAGCGCCGGGTCTGCATCAGCGTACCTGCGCCGGGATGTTTGCAAAATCCCCCGGTCTGATAGAAACTTATCCACAATAAAGAATGAAATTTAAATCATGACTGCGATTGCGATTCCCCGCCCAAAGGAACGAACGACTGTACAATCCATCAGCCCACTGGATGGACATCTGCGGGCTGAGTATCCCGTTACGCCGATAGACGCGCTCCCGGAGATGATGGAACGGGCGCGCGCCGCTCAGGAGCGTTGGGCAGCACGCCCCTTGCAAGAGCGTCTGCGCGCCATGCGTGCGATTCAGGATAGCATGTATCGACACCTCGATATGATCATCGACGCAATGATCAACGAGGTTGGCAAACCGCGTTTTGATGCGCTCGTAGAAGTCTTCCCAAGTTTTGAATTGATGGCCTATCAGCGCCGGATTGCGCCAGACGTGCTGCGCAGCGAATCGCGCGATATGTGGATACTCCTCTATCGCAAACACTTTATCGAATATCGACCATTTGGCGTTGTAGCGGTGATTGCACCCTGGAATTTCCCCCTGATCCTCTCCCTGACGCCGATTTATGCCGCGCTTCTGACCGGGAACGCCGTCATTTACAAGCCTTCGGAATATGCGCCACAGATGGGCGAGATCATCCGAAAGTTTATTCATGAGGCGGGTATCGACCCGGATTTGATGCAACTGGTGCAGGGCTATGGCGACCTCGGCGCAGCGATGGTCAAGGCACGCCCGGACAAGATTTGTTTCACCGGAAGTGTCTCTACCGGGCGCAAAGTCGCGGTAGCGGCGGGCGAACTGCTCATCCCCTGTACGCTCGAACTTGGCGGCAAAGATGCTGCAATCGTTTTGGCGGACGCAGATATAGATCGCACGGCGGCTGGACTGGCATGGGCGGGGATGCACAACGCAGGGCAAGCCTGTCTGAGCATTGAACGTATTTATGTGGAACGTAGCGTTGCCGATACGTTGACCGAGAAAATGCGTCGCCTGATCACAGATAATATTCACGCCGAGGGCGGGGATATGCGCACACTTGGCGCGATCAACAACGACGCGCAAATGAAGATTATCGAAGGGCAGGTGCGCGAGGCAGTGCAGCAGGGCGCGAGGCTCGTTTGCGGTGGCAAGCGTATCGAAAGCGAGGGGCGTTTCTATGAGCCGACCCTGCTCACCGATGTAACGCCAGAGATGCGCGTGGTGGCCGACGAAACATTTGGCCCGGTGATTGTGATCATCCCGGTAGATAACGCCGAGGAAGCCATCCGGCTGGCGAACGATACCCGCTTCGGCCTGACCGCCAGCGTCTGGACGCAAAATAAACAGCGCGGGATGGACATTGCACGGCGGTTGGTTGCCGGGAATGTCGGCGTGAACGACCATATCATTTCTGCGAGTGTGCCGAGCCTGCCCTGGGGTGGCGTTGGGGATAGCGGCTTTGGGCGGGAACGCGGTTCGGAAGGCTTGCTGGATATGGTCTGGCCTCAAGGTCTGAGTACGGATCGGTTGCCACTCCCGCGCGAGCCATACTGGTTTCCGCACACAGAATTCAAGCATCGGTTTTTCAAGCGTGTCTTGCGCCTCCTTTACGCCGATTCATTCATGGGGCGCATCCGGGCGCTGTTCCAGTGAGGTCTGGTATTCAAAAACGGGTTGAATGCTAACCTTCCGCTACAATTTGTTGAATACAATTTTGGGAGGAAAGCCTGATGAGCGACCTACCGATCATCGCGTTTGCATCCGAAGCAGCGTGGGAAAAATGGCTGGAAGAAAACTACGATAGTTCGCAAGGGCTATGGCTCAAAATCGCCAAAAAGGAATCCGGGCATGATTCGGTCTATTACCCGGAAGCCCTGAACGTAGCGCTATGCTTCGGCTGGATCGATGGGCAAAAAGGGAAGTTTGACAATGAATTTTGGCTGCAAAAATTCACGCCACGCCGACCCAACAGTGGCTGGTCTGCCATCAACCGCGAGAAAGTGAACACCCTCATTGCTGAAGGGAAAATGCGCGAGGCGGGTATGAAGGAAGTCGAACGCGCCAAAGCCAAAGGCATCTGGGATACCGCCTATGAATCGCAGAGCAAAATCACGATTCCAGAAGACTTTCAGACCGAACTGGATAAGAACCCAACTGCGAAAGAGTTCTTCGGGCAGCTAAATAGCGCCAATCGCTACGCAGTTCTCTATCGGATCACCACCGCAAAGAAGGCCGAAACGCGCCAGAAGCGCATCGAAAAACTGATTGCGATGCTCAACGCGAAGGAAAAAATCCACAGTTAGGAACGATGCACGCGCTCGAAAATCTGCGTCATGTGTTCGACCTGTCGCGCCAGCGTGAATTTCTCGATTAGTCGCGCTCGACCCGCTACACCCATTGTTTTCGCCAGCGCTGGATTGGAGAGCAGTTTTATCAGCCGATCTGCCAGCGCATCGGTGTCGAAAGGATTCACGATGTAGCCCGTTTTGCCATCTTCGACAGTCTCCGGCAAGCCACCGAAACAACTCACGACAATCGGCTTGCTGGCCGCCATCCCTTCCAGCGCGACCATTGGCAGGCTTTCCAGAAAGATGGAAGGTACAGCAATTACGTCCGCCGCACAAAACGCCACGAGTAATTTGCGCCCATTTAGCCAACCGCCCGGAATGATCGCATCGCGCAGATGTGGGCGCATCTCTATCAACGGTTGTGCCATCTCTGGTTTACTGAGCAATAGCAAGTGCGCGTCCGGCAAACGTTCGCGTACTTTCGTCAGTGCATCCAGCAGCAGCAATCCGCCTTTTTCTGCGTTGATCCGTCCAGCAAACAGGATTATTGGGCGATTGCCAATTTCGGCGCGATAGGCATCAATCTCGGTTTGCGGAATATCATAATCTGCGGGGTTGATACCATTATAGACCACTTCAAAATCGCGCACGCCATTATCAGCCAATGCCTGTCGCTGTGTCTCGCTGACCGAAACACGCGCTGATACTGACCGCAAAATATCGCGGATTTGCGCGCTCCGTAGTGGATTAAAGCGTAAGCGCATCCGCGAGAGATTATGGAAAAAGGGCAACCGATAATTGAATTGCTGTGGAATTGCTTTTTGAGTCGGGTTGATGAAATGCGTCACTTTACCATAGGCAACCGACATCATATCATGGGCAGTGAATACTACGGGAATGCCCTCCCACTCGATCTCTGCCAGTGCGCCCCAACTCAGCGCATTGTGGACGTTATGCGCGTTCACAACATCGGGCTGAATTTTCTTCAGTAAACGGAGGATTTCAGGAATAGTTTCACGGTTATAGACCGAGCGCCATGCGCGCCAGCGATCCCGCGTCTCTGCGTGCAGGTGATAGGTTGGAATGCCATCGCGGGTTTCCTCGAAGGATTTCTCTGACGTACTGGCAATGACGTGTACGTCGTGTCCGGCGTCGCGCAATCCGCACGCCAGCAACCACGCAACCCGCTCCGCGCCGCCTGCGTTCTCCGGCGGAATCCGATCACTTAAAATGACGAGTCTCATTATAGATTTTCATGACTTTCTCTGTCTGATGTTTCCATGTATGTTCTTCTGCATATGCCCAGCCCGCCGCGCCCATCTGCTGCCGGAGCGATCCATCTTTCAGCAATTTGATCACCACCTTTGCCGTTGCCCCCACATCATTCTGTGGGATCAGGTATCCTGTTTCGCCATCAACAATCGCATCTTCTGCGCCACATCCCGTCGTGCCAACGACGGGCAACCCCGCCGCGCTTGCCTCCAGATAGACCAACCCGAAGCCCTCGAATTTGCCATCGGCATTCAAAGCTGGTAGCGCGAACACTTCTGCCGCCTGTAACCAGCCAATTTTTATATCATCGGAGACGCGCCCTGCAATGCGTACTACATCGGTCAGACCATCGGCGGCGAGTTGCGCCCGAATCCCATTGACATAACCCGTATCACTGTCATCTCCAAGAAAAACAGCCTGTGCATCGGGAATTGCCGCGCGAATCTGCTTCATCGCCTGTGCCAGAATATGATACCCCTTGCGTGGTTTAAGCTGCCCGACGGCGATCACTGTCGGGCCAGTTTTGGCGATGGGTGGTACATTGCGCCGCACTGCCTCCAAAGTTACACCATTGGTGATCACTGTTGTTTTTGCGGAAGGCAGCAACGCGCGCACCTGCGTTTCCGTATATTGGCTGACACAGATGATATGGCTGCGTTCATACACACGCCGATACAATCCTCTCCACAATGGGCGCGTCAAGGTCAATGGCAGGTATGTCCCGTGTGCCGTGACGACCAGCGGGCGCGTGATGAATTGCGCCGCAAGTGCATAGGGTTCAGCCGTGATGTGTACCACGTCTGCCGATTCCGTCAGGCGGCGCAGCATCGGCGCGGCAGACAGCATACGCGGGCTGTTGAAGCGTTTGAGCTTCATCAACCCCGGCAAGACGCGATGAATCATGACTTCCGGCGGCAAGTCGATTTTCTCCGGGCAATCCACTCCGGTGATGATGGATACCTCGTGTCCTCCATTGAGCAGTTCACGCGCAAGTTCGAGCGTATAGCGCCCCCAACCGTGATGTGCTTCCGGCGGCGCAGTGATCAGGCTAATTTTCATTGTAGATTAATATCCAAAAGATGTTCAGAAGTTATGTAGAAAGCATTCACACTTTATTGAGAATAGCCTGGGCGCGTTTCGACCATGTATATTCTTCGGCAAGTATTTTAGCATTCGTGGCGAGTTTGGCGCGGAGTTGATCATCATCGATCAACCGCGCGAGGTTTTCGGCAATAGAGGCAGCATCACCTGGTTTTGCCAGCAATGCTGTTTCCCCGTGACTGACCACTTCTGCCACAGAAGGCAGTTCTGTCGCCAGAATCGCACAACCCGCCGCCATATATTCAAACAATTTTATGGCAGAGGTGTAATAGGCAAAATGCTCTGTCCAGGGCAACGGCATGGCGGCAACGTCGAAAGCCGAAAGATATAGCGGAATCTGGTCAGCGGGAACTGTCCCGGTGGTAATCAGTTGATCGGCAGGCAGATCGCAATCCTTCCAAAGCTGCTGATACTGCTGCACCGCGTCGTCTGGCCCACCGACCAGACAAAACATTACCGGGCTTTCGAGGCGCGCAAGGGCTTCGATCAGGGCGTCAATCCCTTTGCCCATCCCCATTGTGTGCAGGCGTCCGGCATAGCCAACGATAAACGCTTCCTGTGGCAGATTCAACAGGCGGCGTGCCTCTTTCCGGTTGCGCAGATTGGTGAACCGCTCGGCGCGATAGCCATCATGTGCGATCAGGACGTTTTGTGCGCCATATTCCCGCATTCGTTCACCCAGCGTACCCGTGATCGCTACCACCAGCCCAACCCGCCGACACACCGTTTGTTGCAGCCATCGGCTGCGCCCCGTTTTATACACCTGATGCGCTTCGTAAACGAGCCTGCGTTTACGCCGGATCGCACTGAGTACCAGCAAAGTTAACGGATCGCGGCTGTAGTAAACATTGGCGCGTGAGAACAGCATCCACAGCAACATGAAAAAGGTATAGCTCAGGGTTTGCAGCCCAAAGGCGATCAGTTCAAAACGCCCCGCAGACAGGAGATGCAAGTCGATACACGGCAGACGGCGCAATGTGAAATTGTGTGCAACTCCATAGTACAGATACGGATCGGCTTTGCGCAGTTCCGGCGTGTTGACACGTTGCGCTGCATAGAGCGTGACCTTTGCGCCCTGCTGTGCGAAGGCTTCGCAGTTCTGCATAATTTGCAGACCGTGTGCCTTTTCAGTGGGCAACCGGATATTAGCCAGATATGCCAGACGCATAGACCGTTTCCAGTGCCGTGACCGTCTGATCAACCAACGCGCCCCACGAAAATTTCTCCAGGCCAGCGCGGGCGTTGGCGGCGAGTTTGGCGCGTAGTTCGGAATTTCCCGCTGTTTGCAATACTTTCACCAATTCATCCAGATTTGGATGCGGGATCAGCAGTCCGTTCCAGCCATCGCGCACGACCTCCGGGTTGCCGCCACGATTCGACGCCAATACCGGCGTCCCGGCGCTCAGGGCTTCCAGCAACACATGCGATAGACCTTCATAGCCGGAATAAAGCACAAAATAATCGACTGCACGCATATACAACCCCATGCGCTCATGGGGAACTTTGCCGAGAAAGGTAACCTGGGTCGGCGCGACCTCTGCCGCCAGTGCCTTGAGCGCCGCAGACTGTGGACCATCTCCGGCAATCAACAAGTGAAATCCAGGTGTTTTCGGCAACGCACGAATCAGATAATCGACGCCCTTCCATGCGGTCAGGCGTGCCGCCGTGAGCAGATATTGCTTTTCTGCATCCAATCCGAGATCGCGCCGCGCCGCATCCATTGGCACATCCAGCGCATAGTGGGCAGATTCGAGGGCGTTGTAAATCACCTGCACCCGTTCCAGCGGCGCACCCCAACCGATCACCATGCGGCGCAAATATTCGCTTGGCACGATTACCCGTTTGACCTGCTGCATTTCGCGCGCCCGACTCCATTTCAGATATTCGACAAGGGGATTCTGAAACGATTTCTGGAATTTGTCGATGTCTGTTTCGGGCGCAACCCATCCCCGGTTGACAGTACGCTCCCACGCATAATCGCCAACCACCTTGATCACTTGTGGCACGCGCACCGATGAACGCGGCAAACCAAGATTGTTGATATAGATCAGGTCGGATTGTGCGGCTTCGCGGTTAAACTGTTCCAGATAGGCGCGTCGGCGCTTAAATAAGCCCTGATTCAATGAAACGCGCGTGAGAGGATAAGGGTAGCCTTCGGTTGATCCTTCGCCAAAAGTCAACACACGGACGCTATGCCCACGCGCCTGTAATTCGGGCAGGAAGCGGTAGAGATAAGTTGCTGGCCCGCCGGAATCCGGGTGAAAAATGCCTGTTGGCACAAAAATACGCATGAGCGATTAAAACATCAATCCCATTGCTACCATGCGCGCATTGATGGTGAAACCAGCCGCCTGCGCTGCTTCGATCAGTGGAGTCTGCCACGATGGGAAGGATATTTCAATCCGTCGTCCCGGACTCTCACTGATGATTTTGTTCAAGCCATATTGGATCAGCCAGGGCGCGAGTGCGACATGATCGGGGTGAAGGGTCAACGCCAACGAGTTTGTACCGCCTTCTTTGGTGCGCGCGGAATAGCGTCCTCGTGCAATCAGCGTTTCGCCGTGATCGATGGCGAACTGCGTTACTGTGCCGCCAGCACTGTTGAGCAAGGGAATAAGCGGGCGGATCAGCCACGATGGGCGATAGGCGTTGATCTCGACAGGTTGATACCGCTGGACGCTTTCTGGTTTGACGACCCGATCCAATTCATAGCGTGCGCGCCAATCCGTTGTGGATAGCGCGCGGAAGGTGTATTTGGCTGGGAGCGGGTGTATCTCATCGATCACCAGACCGCCTTTGTATTCGAGGTCGTCGCGGGTAGCGAAAGTCTCGAAGCCGAGTTTTTCGTAAAGCTGGAGCGCAGGCAAATTGTCGGTGATCACGTCCAGCGCTACCGATTTGTCGCCACGCTTGCGCGCATGTTCGACGCAGGCTTCGACCAATTTCCGCGCGATTCCCTTGCGACGGTGTTCCGGCAAAACGGCAACGTTGGCGATATAGCCACGAGGCGCGCGGCTCTGGCGCGAGACATTGGCAAGGCCGATGACCTTTCCATCTTCTTCCCAGACAAAGCCCGCCAGAATTTCGCGTAAATCCGGCGCAAGGAATCCGAGAATGTTGAGGACAGGCCAGAGCCGTTTCGCCATTTTCATCCCGTCGCGCATGTTTTCCATATCATCCTGCTGGACGCCCCATTCAGGATGGTCAGGATATTGGAAGGCAAGCGGGAGGACTTCCATCAAGGTGTTGAAGTCTCCCGGCAGACGAAACGGACGGATCGCCATTCTACAAATATCCTAGAGTGTCACGACGCGCGCGCCGCTGCCATTCAGATGTACGTGCTTGAGGGCGTTGCGTGTGTCCAGCACCAGCCGCGAATTGTTCACAATCCACTGGTAATCATAGGCGCTGTGGTCGGTGGTGATCACGACGCAATCGGCAGCCCGCAACCATTCGGCGGTCAGGTCGCAACGCGCCATCTCATGCCCCTCTTCGGTGCGGAAACAGGCTACATGGGGGTCATGATATTCGACAGCCGCACCACGTTTTTCGAGGTGATGGATCACATGCAAGGCAGGGCTTTCGCGCATATCGTCCACGTCTTTTTTATAGGCCACACCGAGGACGATTATCTTTGATTTGCTGAGTGCCTTGCCTTCTTCGTTCAGCGCTTCCATCGCCAACCGGACGACGTGTTCCGGCATCCCGGTGTTGATCGTATCAGCAACTTCGATAAATTTGGCGGTATAACCCAGTTCGCGCATCTTCCACGAGAGATACAGCGGATCGAGGGGGATGCAATGCCCGCCCAGTCCTGGCCCCGGATAGAACGGCATGAATCCGAACGGCTTGCTTTTGGCGGCTTCGATCACTTCCCAGACATTGATGCCGAGCTTCTCGCACATCAGCGCCATTTCGTTGACAAAACCAATGTTTACAGCGCGGAAGGTGTTTTCCAGCAGTTTGACCATCTCAGCGGCAGCGGTGCTGCTTACCTTCACGACTTTATCGACAATAATGTGATAGTAGGTGTAGGCCAATTCCTGACAGGCTTCGGTCACACCGCCAACAACTTTGGGCGTGTTACGCACGGTAAAGGTCGGATTAGCGGGATCAATGCGCTCTGGCGAGAAGGAGATAAATATATCTTCTCCGACGGTCAAGCCCATCGTTTCTACACGCGGAATCAGATATTCGTCGGTTGTACCGGGATAGGTTGTACTTTCGAGGATGATCAACATGCCGGGGTGCGCGACAGAGGCCACTGTATTCGAGGCGCTCAGGACATAGCTCATATCCGGGTCTTTGGTCTTGGTGAGCGGTGTCGGGACGCAGATGCTCACCACATCGGCATGGGCAAGTTCACGGGCGTCGGTGGTGGCGTGGAGTTTGCCAGCCGTGACAACTTTTGCCAGTTGTTCGCTCGGAATATCCTGAATATAGCTTTCGCCACGATTGAGCGCGTCAGCCTTGTTCTGGCTGACTTCGTAACCGATAACGTTAAACCCTTCCTCGGCAAAGGCGACAGCCAGCGGCAACCCGACATAGCCCAGCCCCATAATTGCGATTGTGGCGGTGCGCTCATTCAGGCGCAGCAGCAGTTGATCCTTGTACATAGTTCCCCAGGGATGCAGACATTTTGCAAAACGTACAGATTATATAGTCTCTACAACCCCTTGCCAACGGGCGCGTTACTGACAAACGGTTAACTCCAGGAGTTGTAATAACCCAATGTTGACGCCCGTGAAATTTGTCTCGATGCGAAGCATCAATTAAAAAATTCAGGGTAAAGGCGCGGTAACTCAGTGGCAACCTCGCCATATTTGCTCCGAATGGAGTAGCTGCCTATGCTGAAAAATTTTATTCTTCCGGTTTCACTTCATGTTAAAATAAAAGCTAATGAAGCAGGAAGGCATCATGATAAAACATCGGATTTATACAATGAGTTTCGCAAGTGTCTATCCTCATTATCTCGTCAAGGCAGAAAAAAAGGGGCGCACCAAAGCAGAAGTCGATCAGATTATTTGCTGGTTGACAGGATATAGCTAGGAAGGGCTGGATGCGCACCTGGAAAAACAGACGGATTTTGAGACCTTTCTGGCGCAATCTCCTCAACTCAATCCCGCGCGGACTCTAATAAAAGGTATCGTTTGTGGTGTCCGGGTGGAAGACATCGAAGAACCAACGATGCGCGAAATTCGCTATCTGGATAAGTTAATTGACGAGTTGGCAAAGGGAAAAGCGATGGAGAAGATTTTGCGGAAGTAATAAATCTTCTGGAATTAGCCCGCGAAAAATTAAAAATATTGCTTGTATATGCACGCTGGACGCTTGTTGATATTTTAGCCTCGCTATTGAAGCAAGAAAGTAGCCAGACCCTGTGTCAGCCTGCTTTCATGAATGGAACCACAATGCTCAAAAATAATTTGCGGATTGCTCTGTTGATCGATGGCGATAATGCACAAGCGAAATTGATTCCATCTATCCTGAAAACCCTGGATAAACATGGAACATGCGTTATCAGGCGTGTCTATGGTGATTGGACTGCCCAGCATTTATCAGGCTGGCGCGAACTGGAACAAACTCATGCCATTCAACTGGTTCAGCAATCTCGCTATGCCACAGGTAAAAATGCTAACGATATTGCTATTGTGGTTGCCGCTATGGAAATTTTGCATTCTGATAAAACAGATGGTTTTTGTATTGTTTCCAGCGATAGCGACTTTACGCCTCTGGTGATAAAACTCAAAGACGAAGGCAAAGCTGTGATAGTCGCAGGGAAATCGACAA
>CAYSOC010000035.1:41747-43871 GCA_964432445.1 uncultured Anaerolineaceae bacterium | reverse complement strand
AACCCGAGTTTCAGCCTTGAGAGGGCCGCGTCCTAGGCCTCTAGACGATAAGGGCGAAGTGATTACATCTTATCAGATCGCCTGGCGGAAGGTCAAGAGTGAATATCATACCTCCAGAATCAGCTTATGAAAAACGACAATAGAGAAAAAGTACAACAAGCAGCAATCCAAACGGCGTAGTCCATTGACCACAAATCATGATTCAATTAGCCGTGACCGTGCATTCGGGTATCCTGTCCCAGGAATACCCGTTTTCACAATAATGACTCATGCGAGTACTGATTTCGGCTTCACCTTACATACGTGTCAGCTTGCTCGAATGAGGCTGATGGATAGCATCTCATTTAGAAAGTATAGGTTGCCAAAACAGGTTTGTGGTCGGACGGCGCGAGATCATCCGCATAAAAATCAATAACTTCCGCATTCAGCGGACGAATTGCACCCCGGTGCATCAACCAATCCATCGTTTGTTCCGGCTCTTGTGAAGTTGGCAATGCTGGCCAGATATGGCCGCGAGTTGCGCCCTAGTGCCGCGAAACAATCAATAAAACCGCCTTCGCGCAAGATGCGAATTGGTTCATTGGTATCGTTGAGGTCACCCATGAATAACACAGGTTCGCTTTCACGGGCGATATTATTCAATGCTGCAACCGTTTCGCGCGCCTGTCCCATACGGACGTTCTTTTCGCTGGCGACAGCTTCCGGGTGTCCATGATAAGTATAGTGCGCCGTTGAAACCAACACCGTCCGATCACTACCATCCAGCACACGCAGACGTACCCGGAATAAACGGCGATAGGTTTCCAGTATTCCGATTTGTTCCGCACCATAATCCAGCAACTCGAATAACGCTTTGTTCCAGTAAATATTGCCTTCGCACGTCCAGCCCTCGAACGCATTATCAATACGCGCGTGTGTTGCGCCAAGCGTCTCGTCCAGCGCGGCGCGGCTATCAGCCTGTACTTCCTGCAAGCAAAAAATATCGGGCAAATGTAGCCCGGCAAAGCGTTGTAGTGCGGGCTTGCGCTCAGGCCAGCGGGTATGTGTCCAGATGTTATACGTACAAACAGTAAAACGGGTAGGGGATGGCATCAGAAAACCTTCTTTTGGATTGCGAAAATAGAAAGGCTTCAATGTATTTTCACGTTGAAGCCCTGAAATCTAACGGGACAAACTAATTACTTCTTGATGGTGGCGTTGTATTCTTCCAGCTTATCGTTGGACGAGGCAACGGCTTTATCAAGGGCATCTTTGGCAGTTGCGACCTTGCCCGTGAGGAAGTCGTCGGTAGCCTTGTTCACGTCCTGACGCATGGAGACGAATACGCCGGAAACGTGGAACACACCCGCCGGAGTGATGTCGGAGAGGCGAAGCTGTTCAATGGCAACCTGAAACTGTGGATACTTGACCAGCGCGTCTTTCATCAACTGCTGATCATATGCCTTGCGGACAACGGGATAGTAGCCCGTGTTCGATGACAGAATGCCTGCACTTCGGGGGTCAGCGCACACTTCACGAAATCCCATGTGCCTTCCTGCTGTTCCTTTGTGCCGACGGTGGTGATCCACAGCGATGCACCGCCGACAACGGTACGGAACTTGTCATCGGCAGAACGACGTAGTAGATAAATCACCCCAACTTCGACGCCATTGCCAGAACGTTCTGCCTGCGAAATCAGGGTGCGGAGGCTGGCAATGCTGTTGAGCAACATGGCAGCCTGACCATTGGCGAACGCTGCACCCGCAGCAGTCGAACCCTGGCTTGGGCCATAGTACAGCGCTGAACCATCATCGACCAGCGCCTTCTGCCAGTTGAGATAATCAACCGCCAGTTCGTCATTGTAGATGTATTTAGTCATGCGGTCTGCACGTCCGTTGGCGGGATCGCCGTACAGCTTATCGTGGGCAGCGTGCATTTCCTCGAAGTACCATGACTCAGGATAGATGGTGATGCCATAGCGCGTTGTCTTTCCATCCGCATCCTTGACCGTCAGCTTCCTGGCGGCGTCGCGGATTTCGGCATACGTCCACAGCTTCTTATCCGGGTCAAGACCAACATCCTTGAACGCCTTGCGATTGATTTAGAGCATCGCGGTAGAGGAGTTGAACGGCGCGGAAACCAGCG
>CAYSOC010000035.1:0-41737 GCA_964432445.1 uncultured Anaerolineaceae bacterium | reverse complement strand
ATCAACGAGGACGGGGAACTACTGGCAACCTTTATCTGGTTCTCCCGCAGTTCTCCGTTTCCGGCAAACAATTTCATTTCGGTGTATATTGGAATCGTTTTTATTTCGAGGTTTCGTATGTTTCGGCGTCGTTCTATGGATTTATCACTTGAAAAGGAACCGAAGTCGGCGGCACTGGCGGTTCAGCCTGTCACCTCGACTATTGGGGCAACAAAAGAGATGACCGATGGGTCGGGGGCTTTTTCGCCACTGCAAAATGCTGTCCTCGCAGCGCAACAACAGCAAGGCAATAGCGCAGTACGCCGTATGATCGCCGCCGACACGGTACAGCGTGCGCCTGCGGGTCGTACAACGCTGCGTTCCGGTTCCAGCGGCCCGGATGTTGTTGATCTGCAAAATCGACTGAATGCGCTTGGGGCAGCCCCACAGCTTGACCCCGACGGCGCATTTGGCGGCAAGACACGCGCCGCAGTGGTCGCCTTCCAGCAAAGTCACAATCTCGGCCCGGATGGTGTTGTTGGCCCGATGACGTGGGCGGCTCTGGACGCCGCAAGCGGTCTAACACCTGTCATAACGACCACGCCCGGCACGACACCGACCACACCGGGTACAACTGGAACAACTCCTGGCGGCACAACAACCAAAGAGGAAAACCCGCCCGATGGTGGCGACGTGCCACAGGCATCCGGGCAGCGGGCGCAGGTTGTCTCCAACGCGCTGGGCGAAATTGGCAAGGCACATGCACGGCGACCCGGCGAAGCTGACCCCGATACCGGAAAGACGACACGCTATGGCTGGAGCGATCTGGATCGCTATTTTACGGCGTCCTATGGCGGCAAAGACGGTCAGTACAACAAGATTTTGCAAGACGACGTGAAGTTCTATAACGGGAAATCCACCGCGCAAAGCTGGTGCGGTCACTTCTCGATGTGGGCGCTCAAGAGTGCAGGTGTGCCACTTGGCAACTGGAAGATCGGGAGCGGCGTCGGCTCGGCGGGCGGCATCAAACCAATCCCGAAATCGCAGGCGCAACCCGGTGATGTGGGCTACATTGATCAGCCCTTTCAGCATCACTTCATCGTCAAGGAGATCGACGGAAACACTGTTCATAGCGTTGATGGCAACAGCGGCACGGATAGCGAAGTGATCGAAAATACCCGATCAATGGGCGCAATCACGCTGTTCATGAAGGCTGACGCGCTGGGATAGCCCCGCTTGGCATAGCCTTTCCGGGATGCCTGTCCCTTTCGGAATGAATAAAACTGCGCTATGGTAAGATAAATACAAAGCGCGGTGAGGACAATCGCATGAGCAGTATAGCGCATACTCGTAATTTCATCTCGAATCGGATTCAGGGCGTCCCGTTCTCCGGGATTCGCAAATATTTCGATATTGCCGCTACCATGCCGGATATTATCTCGCTCGGTATTGGCGAACCGGATTTCACTACACCGCCGAGCGTGCTGCGTGCTGGCATCGAATCGCTTCAGAAGGGCGAGACGCACTATACCAGCAACAGCGGCACGACAGAACTCCGCAACGCCATCAGCGGCTATATCAAGCGACTCTACGGCGTCGAATATGACCCGGAAACGGAACTGCTGGTTACAGTGGGCGTCAGCGAAGCGCTCTATCTGGCCTTCACCGCCATTCTGGATTTTGGTGATGAGGTGATTATCCCTGAGCCATGTTACGTCGCCTATGCGCCGGAAGTCATTTTTTCCGGTGGCAACCCGGTCATGATCCCGACCAGCGTTGCCAATAACTTCCAGGTCACAGCGGCAGAGATTGAAGCGAAAATCACCCCACGTACAAAGGCGATCCTGCTCGGCTACCCGAACAACCCGACGGGCGCGGTCATGCCACGCGAAGAACTGGTCAAAATCGCGCAGGTTGCCATCAAACACGATATTCTGGTGATCTCCGATGAAATCTATGATCGACTGGTCTATGGCGTGCCACATACGCAGTTTGCTTCGATTGAAGGCGTGCGGGATCGTACCGTCGTCCTGAGTGGATTCAGCAAGTCGCACGCGATGACGGGTTGGCGCGTGGGTTATGCGGCGGCTCCGGCAGAACTGCTCTCCGCGATGCGCAAGATTCACCAATATACGATCATGTCTGCGCCGACGACTGCGCAGGCTGCGGCTGTCGAAGCGATCAACAACGCGGAACCGGATGTTGCCGGGATGGTTGCGGAATATGACCGCCGTCGAAAACTGATCGTCAGTGGATTCAATTCGCTGGGCTTGAAGTGTTTCGAGCCGCGCGGCGCGTTCTATGCGTTCCCGAATATCAGCGCCAGCGGCATGGACGAGGAAACGTTCGCAGAATTGCTCATCCGTGAGGAACAGGTGGCAATGGTTCCGGGGTCGGCGTTCGGCGCAAGCGGCAAGGGGCATGTCCGCGCCAGCTATGCCACCGCCTACGAGAAGATCGAAGAGGCGCTGGAACGCATCCATCGCTTCATGCGGCGGCACGGATAATAACCAACAGACCAGCGCCGATAGTTTTCTCAGACCCGGTGCTTCAGCGCCGGGTCTGAGATTTGGGCGAGGCTACCCTCTATTTCAGATACTCCGGCTTCATCGTGATGCTATAACCCGGCGCAGTTGGCGGCATATAATGACCATTTTTGATCACTACCGGATCGATAAATGGTTCGTGCAGGTGTGCCGAATATTCGATCATGCGCTCGTTCGTCTTCCCGCTGACCGATACATAATCCCACATTTGCAAATGCTGCACATATTCACATAGACCAACCCCTCCGGCGTGCGGGCAAACAGGTAGTCCGAATTTGTGCGCCAATAGATACACAGCAAGTATTTCATTCACGCCACCAAGCCGACAGCTATCAATCTGGACAAAATGAATCGCGCCCGCTTGCATAAACTGTTTGAACATCACCCGGTTATGGCAATGTTCGCCTGTCGCCACTCGAATCGGCGCAACGCCGCGCGCTATCCGGGCATGTCCCAGAATATCATCCGGGCTGGTGGGTTCTTCGATCCACAGCGGATTGAACTGTGCCAGTTGATTCGTCCATGTGATTGCCTGATCAACCTCCCAAACCTGATTGGCATCGATCATCAGGAAGTTTTTGGAACCGATCATTTCCCGAATGATGGCACAGCGCCGCAGATCATCCTCCAGATTGCGCCCAACTTTCACCTTGAAATGTGACCAACCTGCCGCCAGCATGTTGTTACAAAGAGTACGGATTTTCTCGTCGCTATAGCCGAGCCAGCCTGCCGAGGTCGTATAGGCAGGATAGCCTTGTGCGCGAAGGATTTGCTCCCGTTGCGCTCTGGTTGGCAATGACTCTTGCAGGATAGCCAACGCCTCGTCTGGCGTCAGCGCGTCGGTGATATAGGTGAAGTCGATGCAGCGCACCAGCGCTTCGGGCGAAAGATCAGATAGGAGTTTCCAGAGTGGTTTACCCTCAACTTTTGCATACAAATCCCACAGCGCGTTGATGAGCGCGGCTGCGGCCAGATGAATCACACCCTTTTCTGGCCCCAGCCAACGGAACTGGCTATCCCCGACAATGTAGCGCCAGAATCGCCCCGGATGTTCGATAAATTCTTCCAGTGTTTTTCCCTTGACCAGCGCACCAAGCGAACGAATCGCCTCTACGCAAATCTCGTTGCCGCGCCCGATGGTGAAGGTCATGCCATGCCCTTCGAGGCCGGGCTGATCTGTTTTCAGGATAACATAAGCAGCGGAATAGTCCGGGTCGAGGTTCATTGCATCTGAACCATCGAGCGTTTGTGAAGTCGGGAAACGAATATCTAAAGGAATAATTTCTGTAATAAGGGTCACTTGAACGATACTCCAGTCAAGAGGCGGAGCCAGCTACGGTCTGAAAACGCTGAATGGTTTGCCGAATGCCCTGTTCCAATGATGTATAGGGGACTTTTCCGATCACTTTTTCGAGTTGTGAACTGTCTACCGATTCCGGGAACGGCAATACATTGTCGTCGTGGGTAATCTGGCAATCCGGTACGACTGCGCGAATTCCGGCAACAATTTCGTCAACGCTCACGATGCTGCCACCCATGTCCATTGACTCCGCACCTTCGTAGCGCGTCCGTGCAGCCTGGATAAAAATATCGGCGGTATCTTCTACATATTGATAGGTTGCGCGTCCGCCAAATGGGATGTGAAAAGGTTTTCCCAGCGCGGCAGCCTGCATCGCGGATGTTGGGGCAGAAGTCATCCCCTGATCGCGCCCAACGCCATAAACAACATACGGGCGCAATCCGATGCTCGTCATTTTGTTTTCCAGCCAATAGACGCGCGCGTTGCCCTCATTGGCGGCTTTGTACACCCCATAATGGGTACGCGGCTTCGCAGTCATTTCGCCACCTTCGGGATAGTCCTCGCTGCTTCCATAGACCGCCATGCTGCTGGCATAGACAACGTGATTGATCCCGACCTGCCGCGCGGATTCAAACACATTGACCGTCCCTACCACGTTTACGCTTGCGCCGAGCGACGGATTGGCACGACAAAACGGCACTTGCAAGCCCGCGAGGTGAACAACATGCGTAATTTTGTGATCGGTGAAAACCTGCTGTAACCCCTGCAATTGGGTGATGTCACCTTGCACAAACGTGACGCGGGCGAGTTCATCCGGGGAGAGGATCAAATCCAGGCGGTGCGTATCCTGCGAGAGGTCAAAGGCAATGACAGGCGTTCCTTCACGCACGAGTCTGGCAACGACCCATGCGCCAATACAGCCCATCGCTCCTGTAACGATAAAAACATCGGACATTATTTATCTCTTTTTCAAAAAGCCGCAGTCAACAATAACGCAGTTATGGGGAATAAACCACACAAGGCTGAAACCGGAGATAAACGGGTGACTTATTCCGGTTTCAGCCTTGTCATAAAATTGGGGAAGGGATGCCGAGACTATCCCTTGACCGCACCCGCTGTCAGACCGCTGGTGATCTGACGCTGCACGAGTAGATACATAATCGCAATCGGGATTGCGCCGATAAGCGCTGCTGCTGCGAACAATCCCCAATACTTGCCATATTGTCCATCAATGAAGATGGAAATACCAACCGCGAAAGTGAAGACTTCGGTATCTTTCAGGAGAATTTTCGCCAGCAGGAAATCCGAGAATGTCCCGATGAAGGACAAGACAGCGATCACTGCGATGATCGGACGCACCAGCGGCAGGACGATCTGAATGAATGTCTGGAACTGGCTCGCGCCATCCACCATTGCCGATTCGTCCAAGTCGCGCGGGACGGTATCGAAATAGCCTTTCATCAGATAGGTATTGAAGCCAATCGCACCGCCGCAATAAATCAGGATCAGGCCACCGTGCGAATCCAGCCCGATGTTGAATAGCTGCGCCAACCGCCCTAGAAACTGGCTGCCAAAATTCGGATCAGCCAGCAGTTTGAGGGATGCCTCCTTGAATGGGAAGACCTGCCCCAGATTTTGCAGGAATAAATAGAGCGCCACAATCGCCAGCAGGTTCGGGAAAACCTGAATCACAAGGACAGTCACCATCGTGAAGCGACGACCCCTGAAGCGGAAACGCGAGAGCGAATAGGCTGCCAGTGTACAGACTATCAGCGTGATAAAGGTACTCATCCCGGACACGTAGACCGAATTTGCCAGCCATTTGGCAAAGGGGCGTGTCGGGTCGTTGAACAACTGGGTGAAGTTTTCCAGACTGACGCGCGTGAACAAGTCCTTGCTGCTGACTGTGTTCGCTGGGTCAAGTGCAGCGGAAACGACAATCACCATCGGAAACAGGGCATACAAACACCCAATGACAAGGATGAGGATGCGAACAATTTGCCCCAGTCGTCGGTTTGGATCAACCTGTGCCGATCCGACGCGGGCGCGTGCTTTGGTTCCACTCAGGGAGGCGCTTGTGCTAGCCATTGGAATACACCTGCTCCAGTCTGCGACTCAGACGATTATTATAGATCGTGACCGCCGCAACAATCACGAAAATGAAAATAGTGATCGCGGAAGCAAACCCGTAATCCACGCCTTTCGTGCCGCCAAACGCGAGACGATAGGTATAGGAAATCAAAATATCGGTTTGGCCTGCAATGTCTGCCGGGTTGCGTGGCCCACCTTTGGTCATCAGTTCGATGATCGCAAAATTGTTGAAATTGAATGCAAACGAACCGATCAGCAGCGGCCCGGTTGTGACAAGCAACAGTGGCAGTGTAATACTGCGCAATTGCTGCCAGTAATTCGCGCCGTCAATGGTTGACGCCTCGTACAAATCCGAGGGGATAGATTGTAACGCGCCCATCGAAATCAGCATCATGTACGGGTAGCCGAGCCACAGATTGACCCCCAGAATAGCGATTTTTGCCAGCACGGGATCATCGAACCACTGCGGTTGTACACCGCTGAAACTCCGCGCAATATCGGTAATGATCCCATCGGGTTGAAGCAAACCGCGCCAGACCAGAATGCTGATGAACGCCGGGAGCGCATAGGGCAAGACCAGAATCGTGCGAAACAGACCGCGCAGGGGAACATCTGCGCCATTCAACACAATGGCAAACATCAAACCCAGCGCAAATGTGGTGAATACACTACCGAGGGCAAAGGCAACTGTCCACAGCAGCACGCCAAAGAACGGCCCGCGTACACTGGGGTCGGAAACAGCGCGCGAAAAGTTTTCCACGCCGATGAATACCGGCCAACCAGACAGGTTTTCGCCTGTTAGCTGAATCTCTTCGCCCTTTTCATTGGTGGTGACAAACGCGCCTCTTTTTTCGACATAGGTCAGGTTGCTCTCCCGATCCAGCAGTTTGTTGGCGTCCGGGTCATAGACAAAGCGTTTAAGCTGTTCGCTGGCGCTGCTTGTACCGTCCACGCGGATTTGCCTGTCACCAACGGGTATCCTGATGTTGTTGGTGAGGAATTGAATCCGTTGCAACGCCTGCCCCGGATTGAGCAGTTTTGCCTCTCCGATCATATCCGGTACGCCATTGGCATTTTTCGTACCAATCGCGCCAAAGGCTGTCGCGGCCTGATCTTCTGGCAAAACACCTTTATCCAGAGAAGCAACAGTCACCTTGTTGTTGGGATCGATCAGCCAGACAATGATTGATTTGGGGTCGGTGGTAGTGGCATCCTTCGCAAAGAAAGAGGCTTTATACCGAACTGTATCCGCAGGTTTGTAAAATTGCCGATCAAGCTCCGCGATGATCTCCGACTTGGTTCTGGAATGTCCGTCGCCGTAGTTGGTGAACGAAACCAGCACAGTATTGACCAACGGATAGACGACCATGAGCGCCATGAGCGCCAACCCCGGCGCTGTCCACCGCCACACATAGAAGCGGTCAAACAGGTATACGAAGTTGATGATCACTGTGCCAACAAAGATACCAAGACCGAGAAGCGGGCTAAACCCTGTCCCGATGCCGATCACCAGATTGAGTGCAAAAGCATCAATGATGAGCAGGGCGACAATCCTGAAAATGACGCTTCTAGTGGATAGGGACGCCATGAGTTGCGCCTTTCTAAAATAACTAAAATGGGATTGTTTTTGTTTCTAAGTTGCCTGACACGTAGATTGTACAAAGCTCAGGCAAAGTCTGCAAAAACAGGGCGAGATATACACCCCGCCCTGTCCTTTAGCTAAAGCAGCAGGTTAGTTATTTGCTGCTGGCAATCTTGTCGCGGATCGCCTTGCCAGCGTCCTTCATGACCTGCTCCGGGTCACCCTTTGCCTGCAACAGGTTTGTCCACGCATTGCCCATCGCGTCCCAGACCGAGGCCATCGCGGGGATAGCGGGCATCGGGTCGCCATCGGCTGCGGAAGCGCCGAACATGGAAATATCGGCATCCTTTGTTGCGTCCTTGACTTCGAGCCATGCGGACGGACGTGGGTCGGCATCGAACAGCGCCTGCATTGCTTCCTTCGTCGCTACGAATTCGGTCAGGAAGGCGGTGGAGAGGGCATCGTTCTTGCTCTTGGCGTTGACCATGAAGCCCTGAACACCAACGAACGGACGTGCCGCATTCTTCATCGCGGGAATCTTGGCGACGCCATAGTTCACGCCAGCCTTGCGGAAGTCGGCAAGCTGCCAGGGGCCAGTGATGATGAACGCAGCCTTGCCAGCCTTGAACGCGGTCATGGTTGCGTCATAGCTGAATCCACCCTTGAGCAGACCGGCCTTGAGCATATCGCTGATTTCCTTCGCGGCGGCGAGACCACCAGCGCTATCGACACCGAGGTCTTTCGGATCGTAGTTGCCATCCTTGTCGCGCCCGAAGATGTAACCACCGAAGCCCGTCAGGAGTGGTTCACTGTGGTAGGCGTCACCCTGCATGAGGATGATCCCGTTTTCGACCTTCTTGCTATCCTGCAAGTCTTTGGCGATCTTCTTGAGGTCGTCCCATGTCTTCGGGGCTTCCTTCACCAAATCCTTGTTGTAGTAGAGCGCAATCGCTTCGGTAGCATAGGGCATACCGTACAGCTTGCCTTCATAGGTAAAACCCTTCAGGCCAACCGGGTCAAAGCCCTTTGACTTGTCGCCCAGATCGAGGTTCTTGAGCAGACCATTGGCGACGAGTTCGCCAATCCAGTCGTGCGCGCCGACCAGAATATCCGGGCCGTTGCCCGCCGGGCCAGCAATCTTGAAGTTCTGGCGAATGTCCGAAACTTCCTGTACGCGCACCGGAACGTTATATTTCGCGGTAAAGTCCTTGCCGAGGGCGGTGAGAACTTTGGAGCGGTTGCCATCTGCCCAAATCGTGATCGTGCCTTCTACCGAGGGCGGCAGGGTTGGGGTGGCGGTGGGTGCTTCGGTTGCAGCCGTGACACTGAGCGGACGGGTTGCAGTTCCACCGAGTGCTACCATCATCGCCATGATCATGGCGAGGGCAAGCATTGCAATACGCTTATTCATTGTAAAACTCCTCAAACTGAACTTTAGAAAATGTGAAAGACAAAATCAGACACTTACAAGTAAGTGCGTCAGAATCCAGCCAAACTGACGGGTGACATCACCCCCTTACGGGTTTACTATTGGAAACTTCCTGTTCCTCACGTCCAAGATGGTGGTTCAGGCGTTCGTGCATTTCCAGCAACAAGCGTTGCAGTTCTTCATGTTCTTCTGCCGGAACGCCCCGGAAGCGTTTTTCGATTGATTCCGCGAGTGCTTTTTCCGCTTCGTCATGAATTTTTTGTCCAGTCTCGGTAAGCTGAACTTTGGTGAAGCGCCGATCCGCTGTCGAAACACGCTCGATCAAGCCAGCGCTGGTCAGGCGGCGCACAATGCCCGTAACGTTGCTTTTATCACAGAGGAGCATATCGGCTAATTCCGAGAGGCCGCTTGCACCCTTCACAGACAGCCAGTTAAGCAGGTGATATTGCCGGACTGTCAACGAAAAGCGGTTGAACAGTTGACGGTCAATGTCATCGCCTAGCAGGAATACTTCATTAATTAGTCGGTATGTTCGTAAAGCCAAAGTCTGTTTAACGTTTTTTCAAGAACTATATCGAAATTGATGATCCAGCTACAAGTAGTTGAACCTTCAACTAGTATCCTGCTATTTGTGCAAACTGTCAAGTGGCTTTTTAAAATTCGTTGAAAAGTCTACTATTTCAAACAGGCTGTAGGTCGGCGCGTTCCGGGTCGCCCGCCACGACGTGCCATTCGTTCAGGCCAATTACGCCGATTTGCTGATTTTTCCGGCGTCCGCACAGCACCACCAGCGGCAATCGTTCCACCAGCCAGCGCACAATCTCCGAAGATTCGATAGCAGGAGCCGCACGCCGAATTGACATTCCAAAAGACGCCAGCAACCGATCTGCCCGTGTTGCACCCCGGAACACCCAGAGCAATCGCAGTTCCGGCGCATTCTGAAAAACGTCCAGCAAGGCTTGCGATTCGTCGAACCGGATTTCATCAATTGCCAACCATCCCGGCGCTTTGGCTGTGGCGTTTGCGATTTGCTGCGTGAAGTCCTCGCCGGAAAATCCTTGCATACCATCAGGAAGGGCGATTTCAGCGGCACGCTCCACGATTGCCGCTTGCGCCGGGAGTTCCGGCAAGAGTGCTTGTAACAGGGTCGTTTTTCCGGTGGCGACATCCCCGGCGATCATGATCCCGCGCCCGGATTGAATCGCGTCCCTGATTTTCTCAGCACCAGCCGCGTCGATGAACCCCTCTGCGATCAACGCATCCAGCGTTGGCACATTCAGCGGATGCAGCCGAATTTCGGTGTGTAGATAGGGACTCACAGGCGGCGCGGCGAGCGTCAGGCGGGCGCGTCTGCCCAACAACATCGTTCCTGTTTCCACGAACGGGCGCGATTCGTCTGGCAGCGCGACGCCATTCAAGGCACGGGCTAGCACCCGCCGATAATCATCTTCGCTGTCGAAGGAGAAGCCGGAAAGCTGTGCTTCTCCTTGTCCACGCCGCATATGGATTTTTGCTGCACCATCAATCACAATTTCGGTAACATCTGGCGTTGTGAGCAGCGGATCGAGAACGCCGAACTGAAACAAATCCGCATACAGCACATCAATCAGCGCAAGTTTATCCTGTCGGGGCAGTCGGATCACCTCGGTTTCGAGGATGTAATCGGTGATTTCACGCAGCCGTTCCCGCCGATCTTCTGGCGAAAGCTGTCGCGCTACGTCCGGCGGTAGCTCGGCGTTGAACTGCGTTTCGATCCGTTCGCGCAATGCCGCGATAGACATTTGCCGCAACCCGGAGAGCAGTTCAATCCGCCGCCGAAAATCCGCACTGTTATCGTTGAGGTGATCCGAATTTGCCATTGGTTACGACTTCAACACGCCGCGTCGCATGAGCAGTTTCTCAAATTCCACCACCCAGAACACGACGGTACTCAGCACCAGGCACAGCAACAACTGACCAACTGTAAGCGGCACTGTTCCGAATATTTTGGGGTCGTTGAAGAAGGGCAGATATACTGCGCTGATTTGTACGATGACCGTGAAAATCACCGCACCGATTAGCAACCGATTGCCACCCAGCCCCAGCTTGAATATCGTCTCCTTGTGCGAACGCAGAGCGATAGCATGTCCCATTTGCGCCAGTGTCAGGAACACAAACACCATTGTTTTCCATGTGTTGGCTTTGAAATCAGGATTTCCGGCAAGGTTATTCTGGAACGCCCAATAGCCAAGCGAAAGCCCGGTAATGCCCATCGTCGCGCCGACAATCAGGATATGCCTGCCCATTCCGCGCCCGAAGATGCTCTCTGTCGGTGGATAGGGTGCGCGCTTCATGCCGCCGGGTTCGCCGCGTTCGACACCAAGCGCCAACGCCGGGACGCCATCAGTGATCAGGTTCATCCACAGGATTTGCAGGGTTGTCAATGGCAGCGTCATCCCCTGTACCAGTTGGGAAATCAGCAAGACAAGGAGTTCGCCCGTGTTACTCGCCAACAGATATTTAACGAAACGCCGAATGTTTTCATAGATGGTGCGGCCTTCTTCAACGGCGCTCACGATAGTGGCGAAATTGTCATCGGTCAGAACCATATCCGCCGCTTCTTTGGATACCGCCGTTCCGGTGATACCCATCGCTACGCCAATATCGGCGCGTTTGAGGGCGGGCGCGTCGTTTACACCGTCGCCTGTCATGGCGGTGACGTGTCCGCGCTTCTGGAGCGCCCTCACGATGTTCAGTTTGTTTTCCGGCGAGACGCGCGCATATACCGGAATCTTTTCGACAACACCTTCGAGTTCTTCCTGCGACATGCCGGAAAGTTCATAACCCGTCAGGGCGCGATCCCCCTCTGCGGCAATGCCGAGTTGCCTGGCGATGTTGAGCGCAGTCAGCGGATGGTCGCCCGTGATCATAACCGGACGAATGCCAGCCGCCTTACAAATCGCTACGGCGTCGCGGACTTCGGCGCGTGGCGGGTCGATGATGCCGACCATACCAACGAACACAACATCTTTTTCGACAGCTTCGGGCGTCC
This sequence comes from uncultured Anaerolineaceae bacterium, assembly GCA_964432445.1. Taxonomy (GTDB): domain Bacteria; phylum Chloroflexota; class Anaerolineae; order Aggregatilineales; family UBA2796; genus JBBRMW01. The sequence continues at coordinate 29,779 of CAYSOC010000035.1, read as the reverse complement.
AATGCTGTGGGAGTGCGCCCCACTTGCGGAAACCCAGACCAAGCACGCGCAAGCCGTTTTGTGCCAGATGGTTGTTGGCTTCGTCAATGCGCTTGAGATACTCCGGTGACAGAGATTCGATCTTGTCATCTACCCAGACGTGGGTACACACTTCAAGGAGCGTGTCTGGCGCACCTTTGGTGAAGGCGATGTGTTCTCCCGGTTTGATTTGGAGCAAATCGAGGACTTTGCGTTCTTCCGGTGAGGCGGAAACATGCTCATCCGGGTTGTGAACCGTCGTCATGCGCTTACGCTCAGACGAGAATGGTACTTCGCCAACACGCGGCAGAATATCTTCCAGATCGTCCTTGTCGAAGCCAAACTTCGCGGCAGCAATCACCAACGCGCCTTCGGTTGGATCGCCTACTGCGGCGAGGTCATTTTCCGAAAGCCCGGTGCGTTCCAGCACTGCGTCATTACATAGCGCATCACCGACCAATACGATTGCCTGTGCATTACTCGGAAGGGTTGCTTCATCGTCACTCAACAGGCGTTGTTTGCCACCCTGCACGACTTCGGTGATTGTTGAATGGCTCCCCGCGACATCGACAATGGTAACGGTCATGCGGTTTTCGGTGAGTGTCCCCGTTTTATCGGAGCAGATCGTCGTCACAGAGCCGAGCGTTTCCACAGCGGGCAGCTTGCGGATCAAGGCGCGTCGCTTGAGCATCCGTTGCGCACCGAGCGCCAGCGCCACCGTCACGACAGCGGGCAAGCCTTCCGGCACAACCGCCACCGCAATAGCGACAGCGTTCAGGAGCGTATCTTCAAGCGGGTCACGTACAATGACGCCAATGATGAAGGCAATAATCATCACCACAATCGCACCGATCAACAGCACCTTGCCGACTTCTTCCATACGGCGTTGCAGAGGTGTATCTTCGTTATCTACCGACTGGAGCGCATCGGCAATCTTGCCTAGCTGCGTTTTCATCCCGGTTTCAACGACAATCGCTGTTCCGCGTCCATAGGTGACCGACGTACCCATATAGAGCATATTATGGCGATCCCCTAGCGGGACATTTTCCTTATCCAGTGCGGCAGGGTCTTTTTCTACCGGGACGGATTCGCCTGTAAGCGAAGATTCCATCACGCTCAGGTTTGCCGATTCAAAGACGCGCGAATCGGCGGGAATGATGCTTCCGGCTTCGACCAGAACAATATCGCCTGGAACAATCTCCGGGGATTGTACATCGAGCAGCTTGCCGCCGCGCCTGACGCGCACCAATGGGGCTGCCATTTTTTTGAGCGCCGCCATTGCCTGTTCCGCGCGATATTCCTGTACAACACCGAGAATAGCATTCAAAATAACAATTGCAGAGATGGCAATGGTGCTATCCCATTTGCCCAGAAAACCGGAGATGACCGCCGCCGCAATCAACAGCAGCACCAGCGGTCCGGTGAGTTGTTCCCAAAGGATTGCGAACGGGCTGGTGAGGGGCTTTTCAACCAGTTCGTTGCGCCCCTGCTTGAGGCGTTCCTCCGCGTCTTCCGGGAGAAGGCCAATAGCGGCATCGACGCGCAAACGGGAAAGGACATCATGCACTTCTATGGCGTGCCAGGGCGTGTCCGCAGGTGTGGCGGCCTGAGTTGGTGGATTTGTAACAGTAGTCAACGTCTCTGTACCCTATTATGTTCGTTGAGCAGGAAGGGACGATTGGCTAGAATCGATTTTCAGAATCTATGCGAATCAATCGTTGTGAAGTGTAGTCAAATTTAGATTTCTTGACAATAATTTCTGAGAAGACCATAAAAAAATCCCGGCGTTTTAGACCGGGATTGATAAAATTTTTATTTCCCGGAGTAGTCTTTGGCGCAGCGGAAACCATAGTTGGAAAAAATGGTATCTGGTGGCGAAAATGCGCGAATCGAAGCCGTTGTGAATCGGAAGTTGGCGAAGCTGCCACCCCGGAGAACGCGCTCCGAACGCTTATCCTTTGCGTTTTCGCGCCCATCTGTCGCTTTGTACGGATAGGGTTTGTACAGGCTGCTCGTCCATTCCCAGACGTTCCCGATCAAGTCCTGCGCCCCGACCCACGATTCGCCACCGGGAGCGCTGCCGACTTCGGCAGGGCGTCGGGAGTTATAAATCAGCGCGTTGGCGTCAAATTCCTCGCCCCATGTGAACTTCAGGCTATCTGGCCCGCGCGCTGCAAATTCCCATTCGGCCTCGGTAGGCAGACGTGCCTCGCGGGATTCGCAAAACTCTTTTGCCTCGAACCATGTCAGGAACTCGCGCGGGAGCTTATCGCCCTTGTGGAAGGATGGACGCCGCGACACGCCCGCCTTGTCATCGAATTGCTCGTTGGTAACTTCGTAAACATCAATATAAAAAGGCTCGGTGAAACAAACTTCGTGGATCGGGCGTTCGGCCTGTGCGTTGATGGAACCCATCTTGAAGCAGCCGGGCGGCACAAGCGCCATCTCCACCCCATCAAACACATCTGTTTGCACCTTCCAATCCCGGTTGCGTTTGACCGGATCAACCGTACCCTGTGCGCGCACTGTGTCCCTGACTGCAAGCGCCGTAGCGAGGAACGTAACTATCACGGCAATATGAAGAAAAAATGATATTTTCAGGCGACGCATTGAAGAGTTCCTTTCTTAATGCAAACCACATATAAATTTTACCGCAGATTTTTAAGGAGAAATCAGGAAAGATATTTTTTGTTAATCAGGGTTTGGACAAGACGGGATTATTCGCAGATGTTGAGGATAGCACATCGGATATTGCTTTATCCGTGCGCTATCCCCAGCCAATTAACGTGAGTTTGGGATAATAATGCGCACATGAGTATTTTTCTTAAGCAGAAAAACAGAGACTGTCTGAGAACCTCAGTAGACCCCACCCTAAATCCCTCCCCGCTGGCGAGGAGGGACTTCCAGACTGTCGTGCATTGCTCCCTTTCCCTGCTGGCGGGGAAAGGGAGGGGATAGGGGTCAATCCTTTTCAGACAGTCTCTCAGACCAGAACAGGCAGGGTTTAGTCGCCAGTTCCGTTTTCAATCGGTTTGCCGCCCGAATTCGGGGCGACAATGATCCCGCTCAACGGTGGAGGCGTCGCGCCGCTTGTCCAGCGTCCAGCGACGGGAACATCCCCACTGATGCCATAGATAAGGTTATTATCCGCAAAGACCCCGGTCATCAGGTTCTTGAGGTAGACAATGCCGTTGGCGCGACGGAATACGCCGATCCCGCTCTTGCCCTGCCCGACCCAATCGCCCGTAAATGGATCATCTTCGGTAGCGTTGCCAAGCAGCACCGCGAAATCTGCGAAGGTGATGCCGTTTGGCGTTGTGTTGCTGATATAGAACCGTGATTCCGGTGGACGGTAGATACCTACCGTGTCAATCCCATCGCCATCGAAATCACCCGCGATGCCCATATCGCTTGGATTGCCCATCACTGCATAGTAATCGCTGAATCCTGTCGAAAGGTCTTTCTTCAGGTACAGGATACCGTTGCTCGGACGATAGACGCCAACGCCGTCATGGTTCATGTCTGGTGACCAGCGCCCCGCCAGCGGCAGGTCGGACGGGTTGCCCATCACGAAGGTGTAGTTCACCGTACCCGTCGCGTTGGAGTTGGATAGGTAGAACACACCAAACTGGGTATCGAACAGGCCAACCGTATCGATCTGATCGGCATCCCAATCACCCGTGACAGGCTTGAAGTTGGCATTCGCCGCAAAGCCGCCAACAACTACAACAATATCGGCGGGGCCAGTTGTATTGCTGTTACGCAGATAGAATTTCTGATCGCTCGGACGATAGATGCCAACCGTGTCGCGCTTGCCAGCCGTGACCGTTAGCGAGTCGCTGTTGGAGGAGGCCGAGGTCGCGCCCGTCTGCGTGGTCGTTACACCGCTGATGCTGGTCGTAAAAACGCCACTATTCAGATTGGTCGTGCCAGTCACCTGAATCGTGCAACTTTGCGAAGCGGAAAGCCCAACACCGCTGACGGTAATTGTGCCGCTGCCTGCGGTTGCGCTCACTGTCCCCGGATTCGCACAGCTAACGGCGACTCCCGGCGTCTCGGCAACCACCAGTCCACTCGGCAGGTTATGGGTAAAGCTCAGATTCGTGAGCGCCCCCGGATCGTTATTCTGGATGGTATAGGTGAGTACACTGGTGTTATTCACCTTGATCGCGTTCGGCGCGAAGGTGAAAATGACTGTCGGCGCAGCAGAGCCAACATTCAGGATAACTTCTTCACCGTCGGGAGCGCTGTCGGTTTCCAGCGTTGCGATGTTGGCTGCCTGCATCGAATAGCTTCCCACCGTATCCCCGACAATCTGCACTGTGATCAGGCAGTTTTCCGACGCCGAGAGGGTGACGTGTTCGACTTCGATTTCATCGTCGCCTGCCGCTGCGCTTACACTGCCATCCCCACAGGTATTGGTGATCGCTGGCGTCCCCGCTACCTCAATATCAGAGGGTAGATCGACCCTCAAGGCAACCTGGTTCAAGGCCGAACTATTGGGGTTGGAGAGCGCCAGGCGGAGCGTCGTCTGATGACCTGGAGAGATAGACGCGGGTGCAAAGGATAGCTCGACGCCGGGATGATTCAGCACTGTGATCGACACCTGATCGGTGATCGTCGTTGCATTGTTCTGTTCATCGGTCACAGTCAGGTTGAATGTACCCGTCTGGTTGAGCGTGACGCTGAAGGTATGAACGCCGTTATCGGTATCCTGGAAGGTGTAATCAGTGGGTAGCGTAGCATTGGTATTGGTGCTGGTGAACTTGATCAGGCCGAGATAACCCGCAACGACGTTATCACTGGTATCCAGTGCCGACACTGTGACATCAAATGGTTGCCCAACTGCCACAGAGGAAGGTGCGACGATATTCAGCAGTGGCGGGAACGCGCCATATTCAAATGCGCCAATGTCACAGGTGGTAATCCCGGTTTGCCGGATGTATCCGCGCTGATCTGTGTTTTTCAGGGTTGTCTGGCAAACGTTGTAATCCCCTGCCTCGATAGCCGGGCTGAGGGCTTGCGGCGACATCGTTTGGGTATGCCCGCCATTGGACGCCAGCGCGTTCAGCAGCGGATTCGCTACCGGAATGCCGACGCCACAGGAATTATCGGGATATTGCAGGTTATGTCCACCATTGATGACCGAACCGGCACAGTTCCCCGCTACCGAGTTAGCCATGATGGTATTGGTCATCGTCACGGTTGCGCCCAGTTCCACATACAGGGTTTGGCCTGTACCGTTCGCCGTGTTGCCAGAGAAGGTGACATTGGTTAGATTGAGCGTAGCAGGATTGGCAACGTAGATCGCGCCGCCATTCTGCGACAGGCTGCTGCTCGACACCGAGTTGTTGACAAAGGTGCTGTTATAGATATTCACCGTTGTATTCGCCTCAATGTAGATCGCGCCGCCGTCGCTCTGGGTGCTGTCGTTGACAACTGTATTGGAAGCAAACGTTGAATTGTAGATCGTAACGTTCGCACCACTATAGATCAGGAGAGCGCCGGAATTGCTGTTCCCCGTGAAGGTCACATTGGTCAAAACGGCTGTTCCTTCGATGCCCATTGGCGGGACCGTCGGATCATTGTTGGAGACAAACGTTACGCCGGAGATGCGCAAGGTTGCGCCAGGTTCAACCTGAATTGCCCCAAAAATACGTCCATCACGCGCGTTCGGGCGTATCCCCGGCGGGCGCGAAATTGCCGAATTAATCTGGAGCAGGCCGTTCCCGTCGATAACTGTATCCTGCGTGATATTCTTTGCCCCGGTCAGGCTCAACGTGGTGGGAGTGCTGCACGCAAAGGTTGCATTACCGCCGTTGTTGATCGCCGTATCCAGACCACCGAGCGTACAGTCGTAGCGCGCAACGCGGAGCAGCGCCGGACTGCTGGACGCGCCAGTACCGCCTTGCAAGGTGAAGAAATTATTGGCCTGCAAGCGGTATTCGCCCGTGATGGAACTGGTGAGCGTCACAGTGAGGGTACATGCACTGATAGCCTGCGCCATTGCCAACCCATCAACGACAATCTGCGTGCCATCGGCGGGAGCGTTCACCGCAGTTCCGATGTTGCCACAGGTTCCACCGAGGCTCGGCGTACTATCGATCTTCACTTCTGGCGGCAGGTCGTGGACAAATCCGATGCCGCTGAGTCCGGTTACGGCAGCGTTCGGGTTGGTGATGGTGTAGGTGATGACCGTTATGCCACCCGTCTTGATCACCGCCGAAGACAGCGTATTCGAGAGCATTGGAGCGCCATAAACCTTGAAGGCGACTTCGTTGCTGGTCGCTCCGATGCCCGATTCGGTAGTAGAAAGCGCTCCGGTCTTGTTCGTATATACGCCGGGAGTATTGCTGGCCTTTGCATTAAAACTTATCGTACAGGTCTGCCCTGCGTTCAAAGTGCCGCCAGATAGACTGACCGACGGAGACGCACCTGCGACCCCCAGTGTCCCGGCACAGGTGTTGACTGTATCCGGCACAGGAGCGACGGTGAGGCCGCTCAGGTTATAGTTGAAACTCACGCCGGAAGCGCCGATCTGATTGGGGTTGCTCAGGCGCAACGTAACGCGCGTCTCATTGTTGATGCTTGCGGTACGTGGCGCAAAGTCCAGCGAAATCGTCGGGTTGCTGACGACATTCAACAGCACTTCGTTACTGGTCGAAACCACCGTTCCGACGTTTGCCCCAATTCCGGTTACTCCGGTGCGATAGCGCCCAGGCTGCTTGCCAATAACATTGAACGAGACGCTACAGGTGCTGCTCCCCGAAACGCCCAGACCGGTAATCGAGAGCGATACTCTGGCCGTGTCCATGCTGAAGATCGGAGTGCCGCCACAGGTGCTGTTCACTGCCGAGTTCGTCGGAACCATCAGGTTAGGCGGCAAATTCTGGCTCATCGAAAGGATGGCAGATACCGCATTGTTATTTGTGATCTGATAGGTGAACTGGGTTGTGCCACCGACCCGGATTTGTTCTGCTGCTGTCGTCAGGTTGACGCGCACATTGGAATTCGAGACATTCAGCGCGACACTATTGCTGGCCGAGCCTGGCCCGGTTTCTCCTGCGAAAACCGTCCCCGTAGCGTTCGGGAAGCTGCCGACTGAATTTCCGGTAATATTGACCGTGATCTTGCAGGTCTGCCCCGGTTCCAGTCCAACGCCGGATACAGCAATTGTACCCGTCCCCGGAGGGGCAGTGACGCTGCCGACTGTCGAACATCCATTGACAATCGCCGCTGGACTGGCGATGACAGAGCCTGATAGAGTATGAACAAAGGCAATCCCGCTCAGGCTATAGGTCGTATTAGGATTGGTCAGCGCATATTCAAAGCGCGTTGTACCGCCGGGATAAATTGTATTTGGAGCCAGGCTCAGGTTGACGGTTGGCGGGTTGACGATAATCAGGTTCGCCTTATTGCTTGCTGCGCCCGTTCCCGTTTCGGTGGCAGTGATAGCGTTGGTTCCAAGCTCGAAACTTCCTGTCGCGCCTGGGACAACATCAACACGTACCACGCAGCTTTGTCCGGGGTTGAGCGTAATACCGGAAACCTGGAAACTTAGCGATTCAACAGAAGCGCTACCGCTACCGCACATATTAACGGGATTTTCTACAGTGAACGAAGGATCGAAAGCGTGATCAAAGGCAACGTTACTGAGAGTCATCACCGAATTGGGGTTGGTCAGCGTATGGGTAACGGTCACTACCATTCCGATGCCCGCCTTCGCCGCAGACAGCGAAAGCGAAACTGTCGGCGCAAGCCCGACACGCAGCAAAACCGTATTGGATACTGCGCCTATTCCCGATTGCAGGGTCGTCAGGGCGCGCGTCTGAATATTATATTGCCCCGGCTTCTTGCCAACGATCTTGACCGAAATGACACAACTTGCCCCGGTCATCCCGGTTCCGCTCACACTGATGACGTTGCTGCCGGGTTGTGCAACAACGGTTCCGGGATCGCCACAGCTATTCGTGACCATCGGCATATCCGCCACAACCAGATGGGCGGGCAGTTCGTTGGTGAAAGAAATACCAGTGAGGCTGTTCCCGATGGATGGATTACTGATGGTATGGGTGAGCGTCACCGGGACGCCAATCGCCGCCGATCCGGTTGATAGTGAAAGTGCCAGACCGGGTGTGGATGGCAACTCGAACGCACCAATATCGCAAAGTGAGGTGGCATTGCTATCACCATCGACAGGACGCGCTGCCCCGCGCTGATCGATATTTCCGACAAACGCATTGGCGCAAATTATGTTGTCGCCACCATCGACGGCCTGGCTGTTGGGAAGCAATGCTATGGTCTTCGTCAGGCCACCGTTATTTATCAGCGATGCAATACGTGGATCAGTTCCATTGGGTAAATCCGACCCGACATATCCGCTACTGCTCCCGCGTGCATAAACCAGATTGTGACCATCCGAAATAAACGTTCCGAAAATGTCATTCGGCGTAAATTCAATCGTATTGAGTGCGACTATCGAGTTACCAAGATGCAGCGTACCGGACGATTGATAGATGCCGCCGACGGAATTTACGCCGCTGCGCATGGTATTACGGGCAATGGTGCTGTTCGTAATCGTGGCAGTGCCTTTGTTGTGAATGGCCGCGCCACCAGCAATGCCCATGAAAATATTGTCGCTGACGGTGCTGTTTGTGAGGTTCAACGTACCCGAAAAGCCGTTGACAATGACACCACCATCCGGGTTGGAACCGCTGTGCAGGTTGGCGTTGAACGTGCTTTGACTGACATTTACCGTTCCCCCGGCAACAGCCAAAACGCCCGCAGTCACAGCGTTGTTGTTTTCGAAGCTACTGGTGGAGATATTCAGAATACTGTTGTTATGATGAATCGCAGCGCCCTGATCGGCGTTGTTGTTCAGGAATTTTGAACCGGTGATTGAAGATGCTGCAACGGGAATCGAGAAAATCGCGCCGCCCAAATTGACCGCAGTGTTGTTGGTGAACCAGGAGTTGGTGATATTGAATTGGGCGGTGTTATTGACGAAGACTGCGCCACCATTCGTTCCGGCCTGGTTATAGCTGAATGTCGTTCCGCTGTTTATCGTCAGGACGCCTGTTGTGATCGCAATCGCACCGCCGATGGAAGATACGCCGCCGCCGGGGTCATTGGCGGTAAACAGGCTTGATCCGGAGATGGTCAGGTTGCCGGTGTTCATATAGACCGCCCCGGCAGTGCCGTTATTGGGCAACGACGCCGAGTTTGCGCCCGCGCCGTTGTGGTCAAAGGAAACGTCGGTCATATTGACGGTTCCTTCGACATACAGTGCGCCGCCTTTGGCGTTGCCCGCAGTGCCTATCGCGTAGTTGTAGCTGAAGGTACTGTTGGTGACAATGAGACCACCGGTTGAATATACAGCGCCGCCCATGCCGTTGCCAGTTGGCGCATAGGTACGGTTGCTTACCACATTGAGTTTATCGAGTACCAGCGGCGTGGTTGGCGCGTAAATCGCGCCGCTTTGTCCGGTGTTGTCGCCGCCTTTTGTCAAGGTAAGGTTGGCGATGCGAACTGTGCCAGTCGCCCCCACATTGAAGATTTTATTAGCATAATCCGAGACAGGGCGGATTGTAATTTCGGATGGAGACGATGCTCCCTGAATATCGACGTTTGTAAGGATATCCAGTGGCGTATTGACAAAAATAGTGCAGGGGCAGCCAGAAAGAGTGAAACGAATCAGGTCGCCGGGGTTGGCAATGCCCAGAGCCTGACGCAATGTCCCCGGCCCGACATCCGCCTGACTCGTCACTGTAATGGTGGCGGCGTGCGCGCGCTGTGTCGGTAAACCAATCGCTGCAATAATAATCATTATGATACAGAAAGAAGCCAGCAGGCGCTTGACGGATGTGTACATGGTTAAAGACCTTCTGAAATTCCCGACGATCTCAGTATAGGTATAAATACGTGCAGGCGCAATCACACAGGTTTTCCAGAATGTAAATTCATTGCAAAAATCTGTTTTTGAATCCAGACAATCCACCCTTAGCGAATTTCACATATATAATGACAAATAGCAGTTGAGGGTCGAAAACATGGCAGATTTAATTGGCAAGCAATTAGGCAATTATGAAATCCTCGGTTTGTTGGGGCAGGGTGGAATGGCAGTGGTCTACCGCGCACGCGATACCCGGCTGAACCGCGAAGTTGCCATCAAGGTCATCCACCCGGAGATGAGCGATGCGCAGGAATTCCTCAAGCGCTTTGAACTGGAAGCGCGCACCGTCGCCAGCCTCAGTCATCCCCACGTTTTAAAAGTCTATGACTATGGCAGCACCGATGACGGCATGGTCTATCTGGTGATGGAACTCCTCGGCGGCGGGAGTCTGGCCGGGGCGATGCGCAAGGAACAACTTTCGCTCTCCAGAATCGTCGGGATCGCAGAGCAGGTCGCCGGGGCGCTGGATTATGCTCACAATCGGATGATCGTCCACCGTGACCTCAAGCCTCAGAATGTCTTGCTCGATGAAACCGGAAATGCCTTTCTGACCGATTTCGGAATCGCCAAACTGCTGGATAAGAAAAGCGACCTCACCCAGACAGGTTCGATCCTCGGTACACCGGGGTATATGGCCCCGGAAGTCTGGCGCGGTGATGAAATCGATGGACGCGCCGATATTTATGCGTTCGGCGTGATGCTCTACGAATTGATCACAGGACGGTTGCCGTTTGCCGCCGATACGCCGTTCAATATCATGTATAAGCACCTGCACGAGATGCCGACGCCGATCATGTCGCTCCGGCAGGGCATTCCGCCCGCGATCCAGAGCGTGATTGACCGCGCAATGGCAAAGAGCCGCGAGAATCGCTATGACTCCGCGATGGCAGTGGTGAATGCGTTGCGCGAGGTGATCGCCGGAGCAACAGGCCAGTTCACCATTCCGAAACCGATTTCGGATGAAGAACAACGCGCCCAGCCAACGATCAACGTCACGCCGGGGTTCGATCCACAGGCAACGCCGATGTTTCAGGCAGGCGCGACGCTCACCCCGGCAGAACTACAGGGGATGACGTTTACACCCCCGGAGTTCAAAATCGCCAGTGAGCAAATCCGCGAACAGGAGCGTAAAGCGCTGGCGAGCGTCGATTCAGAACTCCGCAAGCGTACCCCCCGCGATGCGATGCGCCCGCGTTTCATCAATCCATTGCCGAATGAGGTGGGAGATCGCTTCCGGGATCGGGTACGGCAGCAGGCCGATATTGTGAACCTGTTGATCGAACAAACCCGCCTCGTCAGCATTTACGGACGTGGCGGCGTCGGCAAGACAGCGCTGGCTTCGCGTGTGCTGGCAAACCTGCAACGGGCGAAGGGCGATCAGGCGTTTTCCGGCATGGTGTATCTGAGTACAAACGTCACCGGAATCGCCTTTGAGCGTATCCTCGCGGATTTTCTCCGGCTGCTGGATGGCGACGCGCGTCAACTGGTCGAAGTCGCGCAGCTTGACCCTTCGCTCAGTGTCGCGCAAAAGACCGAAGTGCTGATTCGGGCATTGAGCGCGGGGCGTTATGTCCTCCTGCTCGACAATCTGGAATTGTTCCAGAACCCGGAGACGGGCGAACTCCGCGATCCTGACCTGAAGGCGTTCATCGAAACGGTACTCGGCAATCCCGGAACGCTGCGGCTTCTTGTTACCAGCCGCGAACCCATTCAGCTACCGCGCGCCCTGAAAGGCTATGAAAAGCTCGTTCCACTGGAAGCGGGTTTGCCGCGCGAGGATGCCATTGATTTGCTGCGCACGCTGGACGCCGACGGCGCAGCGGGGATTCGTGACGCCACCGAAGAACAACTTGGCAAACTGACAGAATTGCTCGGCGGGTTGCCGCGTGCGCTGGAAGCTGCTGTCGGTCTGTTGCTTGAAGACCCGACAGTCACCGTCGATGATGTGCTTGAAGATGTATCGATCATGCGTGGCGAAGTTGTTTCCAGCATCGTACAGCAAGCGATCAACCACCTCTCGGCAGAGGCGTAGCGCGTCATGGAAGCGCTCGCTGTTTTCCGTCGCCCGGTGACACAAACAGCGCTGGAATACGTCCTTGCCCCCTTCATCACGACGGCTAATCTGCGCGGGATCATGGCACGGCTGCTACGCGGACACTTTGCCAGCTATAACAATGCTACGCAGACCTTCGCCATTCACCCGATAGACCGCGAATACTGCTATAACCGCATCCCGGCAGGCGAACGTGCCAACCTGACCGCCGAAAAAACGCCCTATTCCCGCGTCATCCTGCACCATCGCGCAGCAGAATATTATAACCGCGCACGGTGTCCCGAAGCAGAATGGACGCGCTTCGATGATATTCAGCCGCTCATTGGGGAGATCGAAAACCGCACTGCCGCGACAGAATACGATACTGCCGCGCAAACGCTGGCGCTGATTGATGGCGCTTACCTGTTCCGCTGGGGATTCTATCGCTATGCGCTCGATCTGCATCTGGCGCTCTATGGCAAGGTGGAAACACCGGATGACAACATCCGGCAGGTACGCTTCCTCGGCGCGTGCTACTGGCGGCTTGGTCACCTGGCAAACGCGCGCAAATACTTCCAGATGTCGCTGGATTTGGCACAGGCAGCGGACAATCGGGAAGGTGAATTTGCCGCATGGAATGCGCTCTCGCTGGTTGCCGAAGGCGAAGGAGATAGTGCCGAAGCGATCCAGAATGGCGAACGCGCGTTGGCGGCAGCGCGCGAACTCGGCAAGCGTGAAGAAGAGGGGATGATCCTGCATAACCTGTCTATCGCCTATGGTGGACTGGGACAGGTTGAGCAGGCGATCCAGACGGACGAAGCCGCGCTGGTGATTGCCCGCGAACTGGATGACCGGGAAGGCGTCGGGCTGTGCCTGATTCACCTCGCGGAATTATATTGCGATCAGGGACGGTACGACGAAGCAACCACTCGCGCACTCGAAGGGCAGCAAATCGGCCTTGAACTCAAGAGCATGGAGATCAGCAACATCAGCGACTATATCCAGTCGCTGGCACACCTCTTCTCTGGCAACCTGCAAGCGGCACAGGAAGCGGGCGAGGCAGGCCGCCGCTACCAATATCCCGCCAATGATCATAATGTGCTGGCAGCGCTGGGGACGGTCTATCTGCGCCTGGGACGTGTAGACGCTGCCCGCGATGCCTTCCAGAACGTATTGCAAATCCGCGATGCTGGCGAGATGGAAACGCAGGATTTGCTGGATGCAAGCGGGCTTGCCTTGTGCGGATTGGCCTTGTGTGGCGAAAGCGGACGGGTCGATGAAGCCGTGAGTGCCTATCAAAAAGCGCGCGAAGCCAGCAACGATACAGGACTGAGTACACGCGCCCGACGATTATTCAATGCGCTGGCAGCCGCCGACGAAGGCGGTAATCTGACCCGCGTCGGTGGGTTGTGGTCTGTGAACTGATTTTTGAGTTTAATCCTCGTTCGATTGTCGGTAGTGGACGGGTTTCTACGCCTGTCCGTAGTTGAAACGCAGCGATTGACCCCTATCCCCGGCCCTTTCCCTGCCTGCGGGGAAAGGGAGCCAACGCCCGTCCGTCTGGAAGTCCCTCCCCGCAGGCGAGGAGGGAGTGAGGGTGGATTTATTGGACTTCTCAGACAGTTTCTGACATCCGTTTCAAGTCGTTTTACACATAGGTCGGAATATTCCGGCCTATGTTTGTTTCAGGTCAAACTTGCAGTTCAAAAAACGAAACAGGTTATATTAAATAGGGGAATGGATGATTATCTGTTCCTCTTTTCCTGTAGATAACATTACCACTGAGGTACGTAGCTAATGGCACGCAATTACCGACGGATTGCCATGTTGATCGATGGCGATAATGCGCAGGCATCTCTCATCGAAAAGATGCTTGTCGAAACAACCAAATACGGCGAAATCAGTATCCGTCGGATTTACGGAGACTGGACGGAATCGAATATGAATCAGTGGAAAACAGCGCTACACAGTCACGCGATTCAGCCTATCCAGCAGTTTCGTAACACGGTTGGGAAAAATGCGACGGATAGCGCTTTGATCATTGACGCGATGGATTTGCTACACAGTGACCGGGTGGATAGTTTTTGTATTGTTTCAAGCGATAGTGACTATACACGACTGGCGACGCGCATTCGTGAAGAGGGTATGTTTGTCATTGGCATAGGTAAGCAAATGACTCCCGCTCCATTCGTAGATGCCTGTAATGTTTTTGTACGTGTGGAAGACCTCGAAAAGGAAGATAATCTAACAGTCGTAGTCCCAAAAGTTGCTCCAAACGCTGTGTCCAAAACCGAGACACCCAAAGCGTCAAAAAAGCCAATAGCTACAAAGCCTGATCCGTTGCCCTTATTGATAAAAGCGTTTCAGACTTCTAGCCAGGAAAATGGATGGGTCTTACTCTCAACACTGGGAACTGTTCTCCAACAATTAAAGCCTGGTTTTGATACAGGAGATTTTGGGCGCTCAGGGCTTGGAAAACTCCTTCGAGATTTTCCAAACCATTTCCAGGTTCACGAAGACGGCAACCGCGTCCGCTATATTGGAAAAAACAAGAATAAAAGCCAGTGATCTTATTTTTATCCATTGACAACAAGAAAATATGTTCTATAATACAAAATAGAAAATCAGCCGCTTGACCTGATTAGCGAGCATCTGCACGGGGATTTGGCAACCCGACGACTCTTTTACACCATTGGGAGTCGTCGGGTTGTTCTGTTTTCCCGGTCTGGAAATATTCGTCGTACCTCTTTTGCGCGGATGTGCAGCGATCCACCATCGCGCCAGAACAGCCAGATGTATCGTTGAAAAGTCTGGCGGTTGATTTTCGTCTCTGACAGTTATCCCCAAAGGAATCAAAATCATGAATATCGATCAACGTGGCCTGCACGCGGCGCAGCAGGTCGTTTATGATTCCCCGGCGCGGTTCAAGGTCGTCGTGTGTGGACGGCGCTGGGGCAAGACCGAACTCGGCAAACGAATCGCCATCGAAATCGCGCAACAGGGCAAAACCGTATGGTGGATCAGCCCGAATTATGGCGTCTCGCTGGATGTATGGCGTTCGTTCAAAGACAGTCTTGTCGAACAATGGGAAGCCAAAAACGAGCAGCAAAAGCTGATTTTGCTCCCCGATGGCGGTTCGATCCGGGTACGCTCTGGCGATGACCCGGACAGCCTGCGCGGTGCAAGCCTCGACCTTGCGGTACTGGATGAAGCCGCGTTTCTGCGCGAAGCCATCTGGACAGCCGCCATCCGTCCGACGCTCTCGGATCGGCGCGGCAAAGCATTGTTTCTCAGTACACCCAATGGCATCGGCAACTGGTTCTATCGCATCTATACTTTTGGGCTTGATCCGACACGCCCGGAATGGCACGCCTGGACATTCCCGACCAGCACCAATCCACATATCCCGGCGGATGAAATCGAGGCGGCGTGGCGTGACCTGCCAGAGCGTATCTTTCGCGCCGAATACCTCGCGGAATTTACCGATGATGCTGGCGGCGTATTCCGGGGTGTGCTGGCAGCGGCAACGCTCGATTCGACGCTGGAAACAATCATTCTGCCGGAACATCGCTATGTGATGGGCGTGGACTGGGGGCGTGTCGATGATTTCACGGTTGGCGCGGTACTGGATGCCACAGATCGGGCGTTGGTGGCGCTGGATCGCTTCAACGGAGTCGGGTGGGAATTGCAGCGCGGACGCCTGCGCGCACTGGCGGAACGCTGGCAACCCGTTCTGATTTACGCGGAGAACAACAGCATTGGCAGTCCAAACATCGAAGCGTTGCAGGCGGAAGGCTTGCCCGTATACCCGTTCACGATGACGAACGCCTCAAAGGATGAAGTGATCAACGATCTGGCACTGGCAATTGAACGCGGACAGTTGCGCCTGCTGAATGATCCGATCCTGATTAATGAACTGTCGAGCTATACGCAGGAACGGACGGTAAGCGGGCGCTTTCGCTATGGCGCTCCGCCCGGCGGTCACGATGATACAGTAATTGCACTGGCGCTGGCGTGGCACGCCGCACAGCATGGAGCGCCCGTTGTGCGCTTCGGATAGAGGATATATGTGCATTTCATGAGTATGTGATTTCTGAAATGCACATATTTGTCAAAGTCAATTTATAAATTTACATTTTATATAATTTTAGGAAATAACATTCGATATAGAATATAAAAATCAAACTATAATATTAAAATTTAAAGTGTTTTTAGGAATTGTTGGATATATATCAGCATTTGCTCTACTGACATTCCCCCCATATTCAAAAAGCGTTGTTCAAACACCCCAACCAACCCCAACCTATAATTACATTAAACCATTGGTGGAACTGGATGGTCCCGGAGGTAAAGTATCTCAACTGGAATTCAGCCCGGATGAAAAATTTATTGCTTCTGCTGCCTGCATCAAGGAAACACTGTATGCCTGTGTAGATAGCAAAGTCGCGTTGTGGAATCTGGAAACCAAACCAAAAACATTAACCTATGTTTTTGGTGGAAAAATCACGCAACTGGGTTTTAAGCCAAATAGTCAAACGCTGGTTATTCTCAATGGGGTGGATTTATATTTCTGGGAGACCGAAACGCAGCCCAAACCTGTATTATCAGAATTCAAAATCATCAATAGATTTGCCTACAGTGACAACGGAAAATATTTTGTCATCCTTGATTGCTCTCAGGAACGTATGTGAATGGGAACACGCATTTTTAAATTAAACCAGGATGCCCTCAGCGAAATTGCAAGACGCGAGCAAGTAACGCGGGATGCCCGCGAGTTGCGGAGCTTGCAAGCAGTGCGCTTGTATGGCAGTGGAGAGACGGGGGAACGCATCCGAGAGATGAGCGGGGTCAGTGAGCGCAGCATTCGACGGTGGGTCGAGCGCTACGAGACCGATGGGATAGCGGGACGGAAGGCGTGCTGGAAAGGCGGCAACCATCGGGGCTTGAGTCAGGCGCAACGGGTAGCGGCAGGAGTGCAATTGCGCGAACACCGTCAGCGGTGTTAGGCAAGACCGAAGCGATCGAACAGATTGCGTATACAGCGTGCAGGTCGAACGCAAGAACAGCCAGAGCTTCACTGCTTTCCCTGAGCATCTGCTTGTGAAAACCCGGTTTTGATCCCCGTTTTGTTTGATGATCTCTGGTTATCCTTCATTACTCTGGTTAATGGCTCATCTTGACCCCGGACTGACAAATGAGGGATCACTGAACCTATCTTTGGGGATGGTTATTTTCTATATCGAGTGTGGATTTGGATTTTAGGAGATGATATTCTGGCAGATTTTACCGTTCAGGTGCGCCTTTTCTAAATTGATATCCCTATAACCCGGTAGACTAACCACTTGACCAGTATAAAACTGGCAGGATGGGGGAACATATTGTGCCAGAGTGTTTTATAATTCTGCTGTCTCAGTAATTTCCAAACTAAGGCAATAATAAAGTTGCCAGGGTGAGGAAATTTGTAATACCAAAATAGATTTATTTTGGAACCTGATAGACCTGCTACCAAACACACTGGAGAATCATCAATGCACCGTCGAACTATCTGGATTATATTGGTCACGCTTCTGGCTGCGGCTTGTAATTCTGCGGCTCCCACCCCTACTACAACCCCTGTCCCAACACAATCTGTACAAACAGTAGCTCTTGTGATGAAAACCTTAAGCAATCCTTTCTTCGTAGAGATGGAAAAAGGCGCGCGTCAGGCCGAAAAAGACCTGAGCATCAAACTGGTGGTACGTACTGCGGCACAGGAAACATCTATCGAGCAGCAGATTCAGATTGTCGATGATCTGATTCAGCAGAAAGTGAATGCTATCGTCATTGCACCCGGTGATTCGGTGCAACTGATACCCGTATTGAAAAAGGCACAGGATGCAGGCATCGTGATTATCAACATTGATAACAAACTGGATGCTGCATTTGCTCAAAAACAAGGGCTGGCAACTGTTCCATTCATCAGCGTCGATAATGAAAACGGTGCATATTTATCTGCCAAATACATTGCAGATAAAGTCAACGCTCCTGCGGAGGCTATCATTCTGGAAGGTATTCGCAGCGCCAAAAATGCGGATGACCGTAAAAACGGGGCAATACGCGCTTTCAAGGCCAATCCCAACATCAAGGTAGTGGGGATGGAAACTGCGAACTGGAAGATTGACGAAGCATATGACAAAGCAAAAAAGTTGTTCGAGGCAAACCCGAATATCAGGCTGGTTTTTGCGGCCAATGATGTAATGGCCTTTGGAGTTATTAAATATCTCGGTGAGCAGAAAAAGACGGATGTTCTCGTCGCAGGCTATGATGCGCTGGATGATGCGAAGGCAGCTATTCGGCAAGGAACGATGAGTGTCACAATCGATCAGCAGGCGGCAAAGCAGGGCTATACGGGCGTGCAGTATGCCATAAAAACCCTCAAAGGCGAAAAACTTCAACCAGAAACGATGCTCGACGTACTGGTGGTAGATGCTGCTGCATTGAAGTAACAGAGCGCGCCAGTATAGATTGATTCCAACGTCCGCACATTACAGCCTGATGAAACTGACACCATGATAAAACGCATTGCCCGGCTCAAAATCACACCTAAATTCCTGATTTTCATTGTTTTCCTCGGTGTGCTGCCCCTGCTTGTACTGGGCGGCGTTTCGACCCAGACTGCATCCGCAGTTCTGGAACAGGAATCCGCGCGTTATACGACGGAACTGATTAGTAATCAGGCCACCTATTTGCGACTTCAGTTAACGCCGATTGAAACATTGATCGGCAACTTGTCCGGGGTCGAGGAATTGCGACAGGTTATTGACACTCCGAACGGGCAACAGGATACCTACGATAAGCTGGCTACCCAGGCACGGATTGGATACATTCTCAACAATTTCTCGAACATTCAGGGCTTGATTTCCATCGACATCTTTACTGTCGGCGGTGTTCGCTTCCATTATGGCGATACCCTGAACACCGAAAATGTGCGTATTGATGTGAAGGATAGCCTTACTACTCAGGCTGTGACCGCCAATGGACAAACTGTATGGGCAGGTATCACTGGAAATGTGAACGCCAATTCTCCCAGTTTGAAAGTTTTGCCAGCCGTCCGGTTGCTTCAACGGTATGATAGCGCAAAGCTGGCATTTGTCCCTACGGCCCTGATGGTTATCAATTACGACCCAATCGCCTTATATAACTATTTTAGCCGCCTCAACTTTGGGGAAGGCGCGTTTATGCTGGTGATCGACAACAATGGGCAGATTATCTATCACCCTGATCAAAACCTGATTGGAACTCCTGTTGATCCAGCGTTGCGTGCCAGACTGGTCGGGAACAGTAACCAGCTGAATATTTTTCTGAACAATGAAAACTATCAACTCACCTATCAAAGCAGTAGTGTGGGAAGCTGGAAGATTGCGGCGCTCATCCCTCTCAGTACATTACGCGCCAAAACAAATCCGATTAGCTCCAGCACGCTGTTAGCGCTAGCCTTTAGCCTGGTATTGGTGGTTTTTGCGGGCATCCTGATGAACTATCTGTGGCTAAACCCGATACGCCAGATCATCAACCGTTTTGAACACCTGCAACGTGGCGAACCCATCCCGGAAACACCCCTTCCAATGCGTACTCTGGACGAAGTAGGTGAACTCACAAACTGGTTCAACCTCTTTGTCAAAAAGCTGGATGAATTAAACCGCACAACGCGGCTCGCCAATGAAAACGCGGAATTAAAGTCTGAATTTCTCTCTACAATGTCGCATGAAATGCGGACGCCGCTGAATGCCATCGAAGGGTTTACAGGCATTATGTTAAGCGGCATGGGAGTCACACTTGAACCCCGCGCAAGGAATATGCTGGAGCGCGTTGCGGCTAACAATCAACGTTTGCTAGGTCTTGTCAACGATTTCCTTGATTTGTCTCGTATCGAATCCGGGCGATGGGAAGTGCTTGAACGCCCGCTGTCACCCCAAAAACTTGCAGAACAATGGCATAAAGAGATGAGCGTCCTTGCCGAAAAGAAGGGGCTTATTCTGGATGTCCATGTTGACCCAACCCTACCCGGAACTATCTATGGAGACGAACATTCCATTTCCAAAATTGCGATTAACCTTCTTGGGAACGCAATCAAATTTACCGAGCAAGGCCGCATTGAATTGACAATGTTCCACAACGGTGATAAATGGGGAATCAAGGTCAGCGATACCGGAATTGGTATTCCCCCCCACGCCCACGAATATATCTTCGATGAATTCCGTCAGGTCGATATGTCTTCGAAACGCAAGCAGGGTGGGACAGGCTTGGGGCTGGCAATTGTCAAGAAAATGGTGCGGCTGATGAAAGGCACAATTACGCTGACCAGCGAAGTAGGAGCAGGTAGCACCTTCGTTGTTACACTGCCGTTGATTCTGGAAAGCCAGCCGGAGTTGGCGATAGCTGTCACGAGCTATTAAACGATCATACCGATCATACAGCGAATTTGTTCAAACCGTTACATCAATGAATACCAACGGAGTCGTATATGACCGCACAACTTGCGGGTGATTTGCTCAAAGGCTGGACTGCGCTTCTGATTGATGATGAAGAAGACAGTCTGGAAGTTGCCCGCTACATATTGGAATTTTATGGTGCAACAGTCCATATTGCCGCTAACGGAAAAGATGGACTTGAACTGGCGCGCACTTTGAAACCAGATTTCATTATTTCCGATCTTTCCATGCCCGAACTGGATGGATGGGAATTCATTAACCGCGTCCAGCGAGATCGCGCTCTTGCCGGAATCCCGGTCATTGCATTGACCGCACATGCGATGCGCGGAGATCGTGAACGGGCATTGGGAGCAGGTTTTCATAACTATTTGACAAAGCCCCTGACGGTTACTACATTTATATGGGAATTGCTGCATTTGCTGATGGATATTCCTTCTATCGCACAGCGGCTTCCACCCGAATTGCGGACAAGACAATAAAAATTATGAGCCAACCATGTGTATTGATAGTTGAAGACGACGCAGACGCACGCCAGGTCGCACAACATATACTTGAATATATGGATGTCATTGTAGAATGCGCCAGCGATGCAGAAGAGGGAGAGTCTTTGCTATCTTCGCAACCGGAACGCTATCAATTGGTGATCATCGATCTGGCACTTCCCGGCAAGGACGGTTGGCAACTGTTGAACAACATTCAATCCAGCGACGCAACTTCACATCTGAAATGTGTTGCGATGACTGCTTTTCATCGTCCAAGCCTGCGGGAACAAGCACTTCAGGCTGGTTTTGCAGATTATTTCCCAAAACCAATTAATCCATCGGGATTTGCGGAAGCAATGGGGCATATCCTCCGAGAGTGAACTTTCTCCGTAAAACGTCCATATACTCTGTTTTGACAGCCAGTTTCTCCTCTCAAATAGACTGCCACAATCTCTATCTCGAACAGAACAGGAAAAATACAGACCTGCGATAGAACCCGATCTTGTGGTGCGAATTGACGCAGGATAGCTAAAAACTAGCCTGTTGACCAGTCGAAATCGACCCTCCAGGCCAGCCGCCCTCAATCATTCCATTATTATAATTCATACTAACTTCCAGCGTTTTTCGAGTCACTACATAGGGAATGACAATGCACTCTCGCCCAGGAAATCGTATTCTCATCATGGAAGAAGATGGGCTTTTGGTACAGCTTTATGGTGACGCATTGCGTCACAGCGGGTATGAAATTCACGAAGCCTCCAACCTGTCTATTGTGCAGGAGTTCATGAAACTTGACAGCGCAATTGACTTGTTTATTTGCAGTATTCGTCCGGGTTACGAATATCGAATTGAATTCCTGCAACATATGCAGCCAACCTTCGAGGTACACGGAACACAGGTTATCGTGATTAACAACCTGGGATACCCTATCAAGGAAAAGATGGATAACGCAATTGTGGTCAGTCATTTTTCGTCTATCCGTGAACTGATGAAGCTGGTCAGACACAGCCTGAATCACGAACAGACAGCACTCATGTATATGGAAACACGTGTGTCATCCCCCACCTGAAGGTGGCGGCTTTTCGGCGCTGTTTGAGTAACTATCAACATTTCCTGATACAAGATAATGGAATCACAAACCCTTCAATACAAACAGCGATACGAACAGCGGAATGGTTGCTACTTTTTCCCGATTTCGACGATGATCGATGTTCCATTATGAGAATCACTCTCGATGGTCAGGTTCGCGCCAATTTCCGCGCTACGCTCTGCCAGAATTTTCAAGCCGTGATGTGTTGCGGATATAGCATTAATCTCAAAGCCGACTCCGTCGTCGCTTACGGTTAATTGAATAGAATCGGTATTGCGCTCCAGAACAATGCCAATCGTTTTCGCGTTTGCATGTCTGATTGCATTGTTGACCGCTTCCTGTGTAATCCGATAGAGTGCGAGTTGTATTTGAGGTGACAAATCCCCTGTGCCAATGTTTTGAAACATCAAATGGCTGGTTGTATGCGCCTGACGGGATTCTACAAAAATACGGATTAATTCTCCCAGATCGGCGTTTTCAAGAGTACCGGAACGTAACTCAGCGAGTAAAGCGCGCATTTCTGCGAGCGCCGATTGTGACAAGGCATAAAGTTGTTGATAGACCTGTGGCAATGCTGCGGGCTGTTCATCGGAAAGCTGGGGCAGGGAAGCGCTAATCGTGTTGATTGAAAACAGCGTCTGGCTAACGGAATCATGTAATTCACGGGCGATACGCTGGCGTTCTTCTGTCGCCGCCAGAACGCGGGATTGTGCTTCGGCCAGCTGTATCGCTTCATGGTGTCGCAATACTGTTTCAACAACGATTGTAATCATCGTCAGATACTGACGTTCTGTATCTTTGACGATGTAATCTGCCGCGCCTGTTTTCATCAACTGAACGGCAATATTTTCATTTCCCATCCCTGTAATGACAATCACCGGACAGGACGCAACATCCAGAATATCGAAGGCTGTGCCATCGGTAAGCTGATAATCGGAAATGATGATGTCAAATTGCAATTGCCGGATTATTTTCAGGGCGTCCTGAACGGTAGAAACCGTTTGACACTGATACGAAAGCTGATTCCGGGCGATATAGCGCAAAAATGCGCGTTGATCAATTGCATCGTCTTCAATGAGTAACAAATTGAGATTTGTTGCCACTTGTAATAAATTCCGATTTTGTGCCTTGTGTTAGCGAGTAAATAAAGTTTCAACGGTGAATCAACTTTGGATTGGCATTGCTTCACACAGCTGGGTCACATTTGCAAAAGAGCATTAATTTTCGAGAGCGATTCACTGATCATATTTTCCAGTGACAGCATTCCATATTGTCCCTCGGTCTGATCCCGCCGCCAGAGATGCGGAATAGAACTTGAAATCAACTCCGCCGCAAAGATGATTTGAGCCGCGCTCTGACGTTGTTCATGCGACCAGTGTAGCATATTTGCGCGATTTTTCAGAAGAGCGATGGCGCTATATAGCTCTCCAAGCAATTCACATCGACGTAGCGCCAGACGAACTACGCTGCGTAGCGTTTGCATATCCTGAACTGGCTTGATCAAATAATCCTGTGCGCCACAGGATAAAAGTTTCTCTGCAAATTCCAAATCATCATCGGCACTGATAATAACAATAGGGGTATTGGGAAAACCGGAATGGATAGTTTCAAAAGTTGCGTTCGCATCCTCACTATCCGATAAGTGTAAATCCAGCAGGATAAGATCAATTTCTTCCCGCTCAAGGATAGAGACTGCTTCCAGGATTGTTCCCGCTGTCATCGTCTCAAAGTCTGGTTCCGATGCAAGAATCAACGCAGTTTTAATCCATTTTGCTGTTATTGGTTCATCTTCTATGATAAGTGTTCTGGTAACCATTTATTTCGCTGGTGGCTCTTTATCTTCTGAACAAACGGGTTCATGGTTCTGCGCTGATCAGTCTAGCCAATCAGTTTTTTTTCGAGGGCTAGCGCGACGGCCTGGGTGCGACTGGAAACATTCAGCTTGGATAAGATGGAGCTAACGTGGAATTTTATGGTAGAACGGCTTACGAATAATTTGTCGGCAATATCAATATTGTTCAGCCCTTTGATCATCAGGGCCAAAACTTCCAATTCTCGCGGACTAAGCTGATATTCATCAACAGGTTCGGCAGGAGATGTATGCAAAAACGCTTGCGCTGCTTCCGGGGCGAGGGTATAACGCCCTGCGAACACGGATCGGATGGCATCTGCAAGTTCCCGCGCGCCTGCGTTTTTCAGAATGTAGCCCGTTGCGCCCGCAGCCATCATGGATTGTACAGTGCTACCATCTGATGAACTGGTCAGACCAAGAACTTTTATAGAAGGGTACTTCTGCACAATCCGTCGGGTTGCTTCAATACCATCCATCATGGGCATAGTAACATCCATCAGGACAACATGAGGATGCAGACTTTCACAAAGTTCCACAGCTTCCTGTCCGTTACGTGCTTCTCCGACAAATTCGAGATCGGCGAATGCACGCAGGAACACCTGTAGCCCCTGCCTCACAACATCATGATCATCGGCGATGACAACACGGATTAGAGTTTCATTGGTCATGGATATCAACAAAAATTCGGGTGTTCTGTGAAAATTTTAGCACACATACATTACTTCAATGTGATAAATACATCACATTGAGATGCTTTCCAATGGTATCCCAAGACGAAAGGTACTGCCCTCGTCAATCTGGCTCTCGACTTCTACAAATCCCTGATGCAATTCTGTAATACGCTTGACTTTTGCCAATCCAAGCCCGAACCCACCTGTTTTCGTGCTGCGCGCTTTGTCACTGCGATAGAAGCGCTCGAATATGTGTGGAAGGTCTTCTGCCTGGATTCCTATTCCCTTATCAATGACTTCCAGGACTGCGTATTGCCCTCTACGATAGGTGTATAAAATAATCGGAGTTCCGGGTGAAGAATAATTCAACGCATTATCCATCAGGTTTGTTACGGCGGAGATCAATTCATAACGATCCGCTTTGATCCACAGGGCGTCCTGAGCCAGGTTGGTGACCAACTGTATCCCACGCGCCTCGGCGACCAGTTTAAAACTACCTGCAACATCACGGCAGATAGCGTTTAAATCCAGTGTTTCCCAATGCAGTTCCGGCATATTTTCCAGACGCGACATATCCAGCATTTTGAGTAGCATTTCACGCAGACGCACCAGATGTTTCATCAGATAGCCTGAGTGAAGCTGTAATTTGGCAAGAGATTCAAGAGAATCAGTGCGAGACTCCCTCACAGCCGCTGCATATAATTGTGCCGAAAGGTTCTGGACGATATATATCGAATTCTGGAGAATGGTTAATGGTGTTCGGACATCGTGCGAAATATCCTGTACCATCTGTGTGATCCACGCCGCCCGCATTTTTTCGGCTTCCAGCATCTTCAGTTGTTCCTGAGCCTCAAAAAGCGCATCCTCAGCATGTCTCCGTCGTAGCGCATTATCCAAAACGATAGGCAAGACTTCCAGATAATTGCCCTCTGTATCTTTCAGCAGAAAATCAAATGCACCTGCTTTCATCGCCTGTACTGCAATTTCAACATTCGACATGCCGGAGATAAATATCACAGGAATATCACCAATCGCTTCCAGTAAGGATAATCCTGTCTCGTTGCCAAGCTGATAATCCAGCAAAACGACTTCAAATTCTGCTGCTATGAGCATCTTGCGCGCCTCGGCAGCAGAACCGGCAATGGTTAAAACACCGAGCGTGTCTTTTTCGCTGAAAAGACGTCTAAGTGCCATTTGATCAACATTATCATCTTCTATTGCAAGCACACGCGCAGCTTCACTCATGGTTTTTGGCTTGTCTTCCAGTAAAAATAGATAATTTGCATCATGCTGGTGAACCGGGTGTAGTCTACTGGTTTGAGCATATAGCCCGCAACGTTGAGATCAAAACTCTCGGTGCGATCACGCTCTTCACAGGAAGTTGTCAGCACCACTACTGACAAATTTTTCAATTCCTGTATGGAACGTATTGCTCGTAAGAATTCCAGCCCGTTCATACGTGGCATGTTCAAATCCAGCAGAATTAACGCCGGGCGTATATTTCCGGGAAACAGCAGCCATTCCAGCGCTTCTTCGCCGTTATTCACCACCACCAGGGGGTTCTCGACCCCGGATTCTCGCATGGCACGTCGGATAGTCATGACATCAACCGAATCGTCTTCAACCAAAAGGATAGTATCTTCCATAGTCATGGTTTGATCCTCAAACTTGCGGGAAATGTAAAATAGAATGTGCTGCCCTTGCCGGGGGTTGATTCCAGCCAAACCTGTCCCCCATAGCTTTCCACAATTTTTTTGACGATAGCAAGCCCGACCCCCGTATTTTCCTGTTCGTCTCGTGTTTTCAACGTTTGAAAAATCTGGAAAATTTTTTCAAAATATCGCGCTTCGATGCCGGGGCCATTGTCTGTAACACTAAAGCGATAGAAGCTGTTTTCAATAGTGCAACCGATGCTAATCTTCCCCTGGGGTTTGTCATTGAATTTAATCGCATTACCAATCAGGTTTTGAAAAACCTGTTGAAGATGTGTTGGCGGGCCAACAATATTTGGAATTTCTGGATCAATTTCAATCTGGATACTGGATGGTGGAGCGAGTAGATCAATGATGTTACGTAAAACAGCTTTTAGATCAATCTCTATATTTGTGTGAGGAGTCCGGGCCGTCCGTGAATATTGCAAAATACCATTAATCAGGGCATTCAATCGGTCTACCCGACCCTGCATCGTGCGCAGCATTTCACGCCCTTCTTCCGGCAGCAGATCGTGATAATCCTGAATCAACCAGGTTGCCAGTGAATGCAAGGCTCTCAAAGGGGCTTTCAGATCGTGCGAGACAATATAGGCAAAATCACCCAGTTCTTTATTTACAGATTCCACTTCCGCAAGCAGACTGATCCGTTTGGCCTCGATTTGTTTGAGTTCCAGCAACCGTCCGACCAGCGATCCATAAAGCGAGAGATATTCCAGTTTGTAAGGGCGGGGTTTCTGACGACTATAAAAATTATCTGTCACCAGATACCCAATTGCGGTTTTACCATTCCAAAGTGCGGTAGCAGCCTTAAGCCCTACCCCAATCGCTTGACCGTATTCATAAATCGGAGCGTCATTCCACAACACAGCATGATTGACGCTATTCGTGATTTCGTGCGTCCAGTGAGATTCCGGGATTTGTTCCCTGTAACTGCTTTCCGAGCGGACATTTCCATCCGGGTCTGTGCCATATGTTCCCAGCAGCATATTTTTGGTTTGATCAACAACAAACAACGCGACGCGATCAAACCCCAGCTTTTGCTTTGCGAGTTCAACCACCCGGCGATAGGTCTGATCAAGCCCACTTGTTTCGGTGATTTCTATCGCTACTTCCTGTAAGCGTTTCATATCGTTCACGAAGTGATTCACCGTTTCCGTATACCGCTTTTGTTCGGTAATATCTGTAAAGGTGACGACAGCGGCATAGGGCAACTTCTCATTGTTGCGAAAAAGAGGTTCCGAGCTACACATAATCCAGATAAGTTCCCCGGAAGGTTTCCGAATGCCGATCACTACCTTACGCTGAGGCTGGCCTGTTTTCAGAGTAACGCTCGCGGGACGCTCTGCTAATGGAAAAGGGGTGTAATCTTCACGAATCGAATCCCATTTTCCTTCTATCGCTTTTTTTCCCGTCAGTTGTTCTTTGCTCAATCCAAGAATTCGCTCGGCGGCAGCATTGACTTCAATAGACACCGTTTCAGAAGTTTGTACCATAACGCCATCTGCCATAGTTGCAATAATCGAACGATACCGTGCTTCGCTATCATGCAATTCCCGTTCCATTTTCATTTGCAGGGTCAGATCGTTTTGAATGCTTATGAAATGGGAAACATCTCCTTTTTCGTCGAAAATCGGAGCGACGTTGAGTTCACTCCAAAATCTGGAACCATCCTTGCGATAAGTTTGTACCTGCGCGCGATAGGACTGGCCTGCCATCATTGATTCCTGAAGAAGCTGCAAAGATGGCAGAGATTCATCGCGCCCATAAAAAGATAGACTATCTCGTCCGATAACTTCCTGTTTGTCATAGCCAGTCATTCGCACAAAACTGTTATTCGCATAAATAACCGGATAATCTGGCCGACGTGCGTCATTAATCAGCACACCAACAGTGCTGGCATCCAATGCCCGCTCACGCAGACGTAATTCCCTGTCAATTCGCTTTCGGGTGGTAATATCCCGGAAAATGCAGGTATATCCAATAATCTGGCTCCCGGAATAGACTGGCGTGATGGAAGCCTCATAGGACTGATCCCGCCAGGCAATTTCAAATTGGCTATGTTGTTTCCAGTCGATTTGATAAAGGGAAGGAGCGCCACTGAAAAGATCGAAGATTGATTTACCCAACAACTGATTTTTCGTAAGAGTAAAAAGTTTCCCGGCAGCATTATTTGCAGCCATAACACGCTTATCAGGATTTACCACTATTACCATATCCGCAATGCTGTCGAATACTGCCGAATAGACAAGCGGGATTAAATCCAAAACTTTATATTTGAAGAAAAATAGAGAAAAGCCACAGCCAAATATGCCATATGTCAGCGGCGTAATGTTGACCGCTCCCTGTAACACATTCCCAAAACCAACAATAGGGATAACGAATACTGAGACAAACATCAGTACAAGGATCAAATATGGGCGACTATTGCGGAATTGCAACTGCCACATATGCCACAGCAAGACAAGGATACAGGCGGTATATAATCCTGTATTAAACAGGGCATAGACTATAAACCAGCCTGTATAACGTGTTTCCAGAACAGAGATAAATCCAATATTGGATAGTTTCCAACTAGCAAAGAAGAGCCGCGTTTCGGGGTCACTCCAGACTGCAATCTGGGTCAAAACAGGAACAACAAATAATATGAAAATAAACCAGCGGCGTGTCTCGCGTAGCCGTCCCAGATATTGCAAAATGAAAATCAATAGAAATGGCGCAAAAAAAGAAAGTCCAACATACCGTAAGCGCAACCAGAATAAGGCGATTGTGCTGTTATCCTGGAATGCCAAAAAAATATCGGTTAGTGGAATTTCGGCGCAACAAAGCAAAACACCACACAATGGTATTTTACTAATGGTGGTATGTTGAAAAAATACAACCCCAAGCAACACCAGATTCGCCACAAATACAGCACCGAGAAGTGCCAAATCCATGAGGGCGACACTAATTGAATTCATGACACTCCAGCAGATTCCCAAATGGAACTACATAGGTAGTGTAGCGAATCCAGCAAATATTTTTCCTATACCAGAGGACGGTTTTAGCTGGTCAGTTAGCTAGTTGTGCAATAAGCGAATTGGCTCAGTCACATGTATGTCGCACACTGCCCGGATGTCTTTGGTCATCTCGACCTGTGGCAGGAAAGCCTGATGTCCCGTTCCGCGATCTGTCACATCATGGAGCGCCACCACTCGTGACGAGAGAGTCAAGCCCACTGCATCAAACAGTGCCGCCAGCACTGGATAGTAGCTGCATTCATCCGTCGCCCTGCCGCTATCATGAATCGTTTGTAAACTGGACTTTACACATGGGGAGAAAAAAGGGTGGCAGAATAAGCGCTTTGACCTGACTGGCCGGAAAGGTAAAAATGCTCCATCTGCCCAACTTTATGATGGTCGCTCTCGACCCGTTCGCGCAAGTCTTTTGGGGAACAACAACGTGGTATCGGGCGCAGGAATTAGTCGTTGGGGCATTGCTGGCAACTGGAAAACGGACGGTG
>CAYSOC010000034.1:2474-43996 GCA_964432445.1 uncultured Anaerolineaceae bacterium | reverse complement strand
CGATGCGAAAACCAATTATCGTTACTATGAGGTGGTGCGGCGTTTCGGGCAGATTACCGGCGTTCCGGTGCTGTTGAATACGTCGTTCAATCTGCGCGGCGAACCAATCGTGTCGTCGCCGCAAAATGCGTATAACACATTCCACAACAGCGGGCTGGACTTGCTGGCAGTGGGGCAATTCCTGGTCAAGAAGCAGTAGAGGTGTAATGATGCGCGAAATCTTCTCGCGGATGGGTATCTTTGGCGAACTGTTGAAATATTTGTGGGATCGCAAACTTGGCTGGCTGATCCCCATGATTGTTGCGCTGATTATCTTCGGTGTACTGTTCATTCTGGCAAGCACGGGCGCTCTCTCGCCGTTCCTGTATTCGCTGTTCTAAACGATGCAGAACTGGATGATTGCCTGGGGTATCGGGTTGGGGCTAGGGCTGCTGATCGGCGTCTTCGCTGCCCGCGATTCCATCAAAGAGAAAGCAATTCAGGGTGGGACACTGGCGAAGGTGTTCCACTATCTGGCGACTTCGCTGATCGTTTCTGGCGCACCGACAGCGCTACTGGTCACGATCTTTTATGGTGAGGGTGGTTTTATCCGACGCCTGTTGACCGTTCTCGGTGTGATCCTGACGAATCTTGCCGTTGCGGGGGTGTTTCTGGTGCTATATGCTGCCATCGAAGTAAAGACGGTAGAAGCAGAGGGCAGTTGATCCAGACCTGCCCTGAACGGGGTTATTGCCCTGCTCTCGACATCCGTACCGCAGTTTCTACCAATATTGCAGCCCCTATCGGTAGCGGAGATTCCGCAATATCGAAGATGGGGCTGTGATGCGGACGGTTCACCTCGTCCAGCTTTGCGCCCAGCATGAACATCGCGCCGGGCGCTTTCTGTGCCATATAGCTGAAATCCTCCGCGCCCATCCCCGGTTCTTCGGCATAGAAACCGTCGTCTGTCAGCATCTCGCGCGTAACATTGCGGATCATGCCTGCGACTTCCGGTGCGTTGTAGAGCGAGGGGTAACCCTTCGTGATTTCCAGCTTGTAATCGCCACCAAGCGCCCGTGCCACGCTAAAGGCACGTTCCAGTTCTTCCCATAACTGATGACGGATTTCGTCGCTATAGCTGCGAATCGTACCGCGCAGGTGTACCTCGGCGGGGATCACGTTGTCCGCATTTCCGGCATGAATCGCGCCAATCGAAATGAGTGCTGGTTGTACCGGGTTGATGCGACGGGCGCGCACACCATGAACCGCATTAATCACCTGGGCAGCAATGTAGATTGGATCGATACCTGTATGGGGATATGCGCCATGACAACCTTCTCCGATGATCCTTGCCTCGAATGAATCCACCGCCGCACATGCGAAACCATCCACAATTCCGATCTGACCGGCTGGTTTTTCGCTGTTTACGTGCAACGCGATCACGCCATCGAGGTCTTCCAATGCGCCATCTTCAATCATACGCACTGCGCCGCTTTTGCCATCCGTGCCAAAGTTTTCTTCGGAAGGCTGGAACAACAACCGAAATTCACCTTTTGGACGATCTGGCATCTCGTTCAACATTTTGGCAACAGTCAACAGAATGGCAGTGTGTGCGTCGTGTCCGCAGGCGTGCATCAAACCGGGATTTCTGGATTTATACACAACGTCGTTTGCTTCCTGAATCGGCAGTGCGTCCATATCGCCGCGAATCCCGATTGCCGGATGCCCTTCACCGATACGGGCGACCAGACCGGTTACACCGACACCTGTCTCAACTTCGATCCCCAGTTTGTTGAGTTCTTCCGCAACCCGCTTGCCTGTACCAAATTCGTTGAAACCAAGTTCGGGATTCATATGGAATTCGCGCCGCAAACCGACGGTCATTGCTTCCAGACTACGTGCCTTTTCGAGCGTATCAGTTGCACTCATAAAATCACCTTTTACCAATATGTTGGGTAATTATAACAATCGGGTAGTGAAGATGCGTATGGTGTTGCAAAGTTGAAAATAAAGTAGAATATACCTTATACAACAAGGCTCAGGTTAATTAAAATGCGCAAGTCTCTCGCTGAATTTGTCGATGAACCCGTGTACAACATGAAGGCCGTAGAGCAGCAAACCAGCATTTCGGCGGCGACCTTACGTGCCTGGGAACGCCGCTATGGGTTGATCGAACCCAAGCGCACGCCAAGTGGCTATCGGCTGTATAGTGATCGGGATGTAGCGCTTCTGCGTTGGGTGCGGGATCGGATGGCGGAAGGACTAACCGTTTCGCGCGTCGTTGCCATGCTGGAGGCTATTCGCGCCAGTGATGAACCCCTTTGGATTGATGACCAAAACAACACTGCATCCTCAATCGTCCGTGATGCACCCGTGCCGCCCTCTGCGTTGGTTCAGACGCTTTACTCTGCCCTCGTTGATCTGGATAATGAACGCGCTGACGAGGTGATGGAACAGGCGTTTGCGATGTACACCATGCCGACAGTGTACATCGACATTATTACGCCGTGCCTGGTTGAAGTGGGCGAGGCGTGGCATCGTGGCGATATTTTCGTCAGTACAGAACACTTTGCGACCAATTATCTGCGCGGACGCTTGCTTGTTCTGCTGCAAGCGTGGCCACACCGCCCCGATATGCCGACTCTGTATGTCGGGTGCGCTCCACACGAACGGCACGAAGTCGGGGCGCTCATTTTCGCGGTAATGCTGCGACAACAGGGTTACAACGTGATTTATCTGGGGCAGGACACTCCAATTGAAGATGCGATACAGGCGGCACTGGCAGAACGTCCGGCGATGTTGTGTCTTTCCGCGAACAGTCCCACCACCGCGATAGCACTGCGTACCGTGCAGCAACAACTCGAACGTTCACCTGCTCCTGTACCACTTTTTGGTTATGGCGGGCGAGCGTTCGATATTGATCCAGAACTACGCAATCAGATACGCGGTCACTATCTCGGTCAAGACCCGCGCGACGCGCTTAACTTCATTAACAATCTGATGAGGGAGCGTCGCTTGATCACCTGAGTCAGGGATTCAAAACGACACTATCCACAGTAAAAGGTGGTTTTGCACCGCTGAAAATAGAAACAAACCCTTGCCGGAGCAGACCGGGCAAATCGGAGTTCACCACATAGATTGTCCCGTTCGCGGCGATGATTCCGGCAGGCGCGCGGAGATTATGCGCGAGATCAGTTGTTGTGCCAGCAGTTTCAATACGTTTCAGCCAGCCATCTTCCTTGCCCCACTGTGCGAACAGCAATCGTCCCTGTTCATCCAGTCCCAGCCCGGCGATTGTTTTGTCCACCAGTGTGACCAGTTCGACAGGCTGATCGGCGCTGCCATCGGCTTTGACCGAAATCCGATAGATAACACCAGCATCGCTATCAGCTACATATAGCGCATTTTTGGCATTATCGTAGAGGAGTGCGGTTGGTTGCGCGATTTGCGGAGCGCTGTTGTTCGCCGCCGGGGTAACGTTGCCACGTCGCGCCAGCGTGAGCCAGACTTCGCCTGGTTTCCCCGGTGCAAATTTCCAGATTTCACCGCGCGCTGTAACGCTGACAAACAGATCGCCCCTGGCGTCAAACGTCAGACCGGAAACGAAACTCAACCCCGACACATTTTGCGTGGTGGCAGGTTGCGTCACCTTTCCATCCAGCGAAATTTGCCTGATTGTGCCGATACCCTTGTTTGGATCGGAATTGCTGAAATCGATCACATACAAAGTATTGTCTGGCGAAAAAGTCAGTGCAGCGGGTGCAGTCAATCCTCCATTCGGCTCGACCCAGCGAATCGGTTTGCCATCTGCACCGATCTTGTAAATGCGTCCTTCGCCAAAGCTGGAAACATACAAAGTTCCCGTAGCATCTTTTGCCAACCCGAAGGGAAAAACCTTGTCCCCCTCAAACGTGGTAAAGGGCTTGACGGTTACTCCCGCCGATCCCGTTCCGACTCGACGTGAGCCGCCCTGAAAAATCAGGTATAGCGTAAGGAGTGTGATAAACAGCGCCAGCAGGCCAACGCCGCCAATAATCAGAAAACGCTTCAACCGGACATTGCCGGGAATATTCGTTGGTTGTGTTGCAGACAAGAGATTATCCGATGATCATCAAGTTACACTCTCAACCTTATCAATTCGGGTGCGTTCTGGCAAGATGTAGGATTGCTTTCGCGGGATTGCTACAATCTCCGTTGGAGAGGAAATTTTGAAACTTCTACGACGTTTTTCTACCACTATTGTCGGGTTAATTTTGCTTGCCGCCTGCCAGAATACACCGACGAATACGACAAGCAATTTGCAGCTTTCAGCGCTTCCGCCATCGGGCGACCTGGCAAAAGGTCAGGCGTTGTTTGAATCCAGCGCGGTTGGATCAGAGGCTGTTCCGTGTAGTGCCTGTCATTCCGTGCAAGGTATCAAGCTAACCGGGCCGGCTCTCAACGGCATTGCTCTGACCGCCGCGAGCCGCGTCCCCGGTCAGGATGCAGAAACCTATTTGTTCAATTCGATTGTCAACCCGAATCAACATATCCTGGAACGCTATGTGAAAGGGGTTATGCCCGCCGACTACGATAAGAAATTTACGCCACAGCAAATCCGTGATTTATTGACCTATCTGTTAACGCTTCGCTAGAGAGGAATAACAATGGAAACAAGAATAATTGGTTCTTTGAAAGTCTCCGTAGTGGGACTGGGATGCAATAATTTTGGTCGGCGGCTGGATGCACAGAAAACCGCCGATGTCCTCAACGCCGCAATGGACGCGGGGATCAACTTTTTCGACACTGCCGACATCTATGGCGGTGGCTTGAGCGAGACGTATATGGCTCCGGTGATAAAGCCGCATCGGGATAAAGTCGTTATCGCTTCCAAATTTGGGATGGCAATGGAAGGGCAGGGTAGTGGCGCGAGTGCTGCCTATATCCAAAAAGCAGTCGAAGCAAGTCTGCGCCGTCTGGACACAGACCGGATCGACTTGTATCAGATTCACCAACCTGATCCGAATACGTCAATTGCAGAAACACTTGGCGCATTAAATGATCTGGTCAAGGCTGGCAAGGTGCGCGAAGTTGGCTGCTCCAATTTCTCTGTTGCACAATTGCAGGAAGCCGCCAGTGTGATTCAATCCGGTGCGGCGCGTTTCGTGAGCGTCCAGAATGAATACAGCATATTGAAGCGCGAACCGGAAGTCGATGTATTGCCGGAATGCGAACGCACTGGCCTCGCTTTCCTGCCCTATTTCCCGTTGGCGAGTGGGATGCTGACGGGCAAATATCGCAAGGATCAACCAGAGCCGGAAAATACACGCATCACAACGAACCCGGCAAACAAGGAACGCTGGCTCAGTTCCACGAATCTGACAGTTGTCGAAGCACTGGCACAATTTGCGGAAGCGCAGGGACATACGTTGCTTGAACTGGCGTTTGCATGGTTGCTGCGCTGGTCGTCAGTTTCCTCGGTGATCGCTGGCGCAAGCAACGCAGCGCAGATTCAGGCGAACGTTGCCGCCGCAGGGTGGAAATTGACTGAAACGGAAATCGCACAGATCAATGGAATCGTTTCGCAGCACAACCCTGCCTGATCTTGAAGAAGGCTCTCGCCCGGACACAGAGAAATCAATCCGGGGGAGCCTTTGTAAAATCCTGGTTTAGGCCAAACGCGGCTTGAAATATTCGATCATCTGCTGGATAGTGGTATCCAGCAGCGTGGTGGCTTCCCACCCGGTGTATTGCCTGATTTTGCGTACATCCGGGATGCGACGACGCATATCCTCGAAGCCACCATCGGGATAGGCTTCTTCATAACTCTTGCTGACAATCTCCGATTTGCTTCCGGTGATCGCAATGACACGCTCGGCAAGCTGGCGGATCGATACTTCCTCGTTGCTGCCGATGTTGAACACCTGCCCGGAAATATCAGGATGTTCGATCAAGCGTTGCAGCGCGTCAACGACATCGTAGACGTTGCCAAAACAACGCTGTTGTTGACCGTCGCCATAGACTTCCAGGCGTTTGCCTTCCATCGCAGCCTTGACGAAACGTGGCACGACCATCCCATAGCGCCCGATCTGGCGTGGCCCAACCGTATTGAACAAGCGGAACACCGAAACGGGTAACTTCAATTCCTTGTAATAACCCATCGCCAGAAATTCATCGAGTTCCTTGCTGGCGGCATATCCCCAGCGACTGAGCGTGGTTGCACCAAGCGTGCGATCATCATCCTCGCTGAATGGCAGTTTGGTGTTCTTACCGTATACTTCGCTGGTAGAGGCGATCAGCGTCTTTTTATGATAGCGGCGTGCGGTTTTCAAAACCGTCTCCGTCCCGCCGACATTGATCTCAATCGTGTCAATTGGGTGATTCGTGACCAGTTCCACACCTACCGCCGCCGCCAGATGGATGATCACATCGGTTTCGCTGACAAGCCGATCCATAACCATCGCGTTTCGCATATCATCGATTACATATTTGTAGTTGGGATTATCGCGGAGCAGGTCGATATGTTCCATTGAGCCTGTGCTGAGGTTGTCAATAATCGTGACTTCATAGCCAGCCCGGAGCAATCTCTCGGAAAGGTGGCTTCCAATAAAACCTGCGCCGCCTGTAATGAGTGCGCGTGTTGTCATAAAAAGGGTATATCCTCGCGGTAAGTGGCCTAAATTCCAGATACGCGATTATATCACCCGATCTTTGCTGGCTAACTGTACGGAAATCATATTTTGCGCTGACGACGTTTTTTGTTTATCGTGGCACGCGCGTTCGCAACAAAAATTCTTCGGCGGTTGCTGCAAACTGATCGAACCATTTTGGAACGATAGCAGGCTGTACCATCCCCGATGTCCGGCGTGTTTGCCATGCCTGTTTTGCGGCTTCCAGTGTATCCCACAGATTTTCAATGGGAATCCTTACGGATGAGTGCAGCATCAGCCCGGCAAGCATCAGCGGCATATAGACCAGACTGAGGTTCAGCGGCAAGCGACCCTCCAGCGCATCAACCAGCCGATTGGCTTGTGCCAGATGATCATCCGGCGTGCCTAGCCGTTCAGTTTTGTACTTGTAAACATCCTGGATGGTGCGCTCAATCATGTAATAGCCGAGACGCACCGCATCATGGATTGTCCCAATGAACAGATAACGCGCCAGACGACTTGGCGATTCCATCGTATCCGGGTCATCAATGAAGGCTGCAAGCCGCTGGAACCAGCGACTCTCTGTAACGTTGAATCCCGGCTCGATCTGGAATCCATCTTCCAGCGCATACGTCATCACTTTGGCGATCAGGATCGCTTCGCCGGGGAGCAGCGGGAAATTGACCAGATTGAAACGCCGTTCTACTTCGTTGATTAATGGCTCATAGATGGTCACCCGCGAAATTCCGGTTGAAATCTGGAAAGTACGCGCTTCGATCAATCCATAGCGTTCCTGATCTTCCGCAAGTTTACTGGCATCCCAGAGGCTTTCCAGACGTGGCGTGTAGTTGGCCGTTTTAACGGTAATTGCACCGTTTACCACGCCAAAGCCACCCGTCAATGTGTTCAACATGCGTGTGTTCGCGCTACGCTGGTTTGCACCGAATCCCACCTCGTTGCGCAGGATGCTCATACGCAGTGGCGACATAGGCGGGATACCCGGTACACGTCCACCGCTTGGATCACGAATAATCTTGCCGCGTGGTTTGTGAATATCCAGCGAAACACTGACCGGATAATGTTCGGCAGGCGGTGTGCCGATTTGCGGTGTCACAGGGATATGCAGCATTCCGACTTCACCAGGACCGAGAGAAACGTGAATATGCTCCTGTGCAATGAAGATCGAGAGGGGATTCCCGGCACTGTCTTTTTTCGGGACGTGGACGGTAACTGTCCCCTCGGATTTTTGATCATAGATGTTCTGGAGCAGTATCAAAATCTCGAAGCTCTGACCGGGGGCAACCTTCGTCGGGTAGATGCCCATTGCGGCCTGTACTGCCTCCGTATTCAAGCGTGCGCCCGCACTTAACATCCCCAGAACATCGGGATAGGTCAGGTTCTGAGTGGCTTTACGCTGCATGATCTGCGTCCTCGTACAAAATCAAAATTTTTATATTTGTACTATAAGACACAACCCGGCATTAATCAACCAACCAGCGCCTAACCAACGCTCAAACTGGAACTAAAATCCTATTTGCGATCTTCTTTTTCGAGTTCTTCGAGCATCCGAATTTCTGCCCGCGCACGTCGGACACGATTCACAAACCAGATAATCATTCCCACGAGGAATAATACGACGATAGCATAGCCAACAACCATATAAAGGTTCGAGGTTTCGGGTGGAATTTGTTGCACGCTGCCCTACTCGCTTTCGGCTACACGCAGGCGTAACGTCCGCACTCGATCCAGAAGGTTTTCGAGTCGTACCAGATACCACATCATCGTTACTGCGACTACAGTCCACGCAATGGAGCTAAAGCCAAGCGTTTGACCGATGTGCGGGTCTGTGCCACTGAATTTTCCCTGAGCGGTGCTTGTTTCGGTGGGGACAGCAGATACATCGGTTGCAAGTACAGTCGGGTGCAATGTATCCGGGCGGATGCGAATCACAATGGTTACATAAATCACGCTGACAAACGCAAGGATACCATAGACGGCAGCAAAGCGCGCGCGCTGTTCCGGGCTGTGGATTGCGCCGCGCAACACCAGATAGGCCGCATAGATCGCCCACATGATAATCATCGCATCCAGACGCGGATCGCGCACCCAGAATGCATTCCATGTCGGACGCGCCCAGATTGCGCCTGTGATCAGCGTAATCGTTGCCAGTGGCAAGCCGACCTGAACGCCCGCGAGCGCCAGCTTATCCCAACGCAGATCGCGGGTGATGAGATACAAAACCCCTGCCGCAACGGTCACAAACAACGCGATGAACGCCGCACTGAATGAACCGACGTGCATATAGAAAATGCGCTGCACATTGCCCTGAATGGCTTCTGTGGGCGCATAAAACAGCGCAAGGCCAAAATTTACAAGCATTAGAAGCACGGAAATGAATGTGAGAGATTGTAGAATCCGTGTCCGCATCGGGCTATAGGTGATCTCGGACATATGTCGTTCCTGTGTGAAGAATTGTACAAATAGTGTAGCGCAGTTTCAGTCGCATAGGGACGAATCCACACGCTATTCTCAAAAGTAAAATCTTGCAAAAATTGGCTTACATTTGATGAGAAATGGATAAGTTGCTTTTATGATAACAACCTTATTATCCGAGAAATCTACCAACGGGGGAAAGTTGAATATTTCAGGTTTTTCCAAACGCCATTTTGCAGCGTTGCTGACCATTATGGCTGCATTGAGTATGCTGGCTGTCAGCACCGCCCGCGCCAGTGAACATAATTCTCATAACAATGCGCTTCAACCGCCTGTCATCGCTCCAATGAACGATCCGCTAACTATCAATATTCAAGGGTTTGCGTTTTCACCGAATAATATCACGATCACGACTGGAACAACTGTTACCTGGGTAAATCTGGACGGTGCGCCACACACTTCCAGCAGTCTGACCTCGGTCTGGAACTCTGGCACACTCAGTCAAAATGGTACGTTCTCGTTCACCTTCAACAGCACCGGAGTATTTCCTTATCGTTGCAACATTCACACCAGCATGACCGCTTCCATCACTGTTGTTGACCCGGCAACCAGCACACCGACGGCTACAGCTACAGCAACGCTGGTTCCGTCCAGCACGGCAACCAATACAGCGACAGCCACAAACACCGCAACATTGACTCTGACTCCATCCAACACTGCGACCAACACACCAACCGTTACCAATACCGCAACCAACACACCCGTGCCACCGCGCCCTGATACTATCGGTATGTATAAGGCCGGGGTGTTTTATCTGCGCAATTCAAATACAGGCGGTGCGGCAGACATCACAGCCTATTTTGGCGGCGATGCCTCCGATTTGCCGGTTGTTGGCGACTGGAACGGAGATACAGTAGATACAATTGGTGTTTATCGTGGCAGCACAGGGTTCTTCTTCCTGAGCAATTCCAATACTACCCCGACAGTTGCATACAATCCGTTGTTCGGGAATCCCGGCGATACACCATTTGCTGGTCATTGGACAGCCGATATGACCGGGGATGGAATTGGAGTCTATCGTAACTCGAATGGTATTTTGTATCAGCGGAAATCACTCACCAGCGGTATTGACGATTTCTTTGCGATTTTCGGCAATCCCGGCGATGAAGGCTTCGCGGGCGATTGGGATGGAGATGGCTTCGACAGCATCGGTGTTTTCCGGGCAGGTAACGGCTTCTGGTATCTTTCCAACGACAGCACCCCCTCCGGGATAACATTCAGTGATATTTTCTTTGAACTTCCGCACATTCCACCGTTTTATGTTTCCGTCATCGGAGACTGGAACGGAGATGGAATCAGCACGGGCGGAATAGCATCGGAGATGAATTACTGGTATCTATATCCGAACAACAGCAACATTGGCCCGTACATCCAACTGACGTTTGGGCCAGACAATGGCAAGCCAATAGCGGGTAAATGGATTCCAGCGTCGCAATCACCTAACGTCGCAAGCGTAAACATCGGTCAGCCCGGCGGCAGTAACAGTATTCCGGCAGGCAACGCAGACTAGAGCCACCTCGCAGATTGAAAGATTGAAAGCTAATCCCTCGTTGTACAAACGGGGGATTTTGTTTGAGCGTCAAAATGCCACACTTTTTACGACAGAATTTCTGATTTAGAGCCTTGACAAGCAATCTTCATCAGCTACAATAAACGTCATCACGCCGAAGTGGTGAAATTGGCAGACACGCTGTGTTCAGGGCGCAGTGTCGCAAGACGTGTGGGTTCGACTCCCACCTTCGGCACAACAAACAATAGTAAAGTATAAATTGTGAAATCCACCGCAAGGTGGATTTATTGTCATTACGCGATCAGGATATACCAAATCACATCCTTCATTCCCTTTCTCCTTATCTGGTTGAACCAGTTTGATCTACAACCCCAGATTATGCTTCGCATGGCGTTCCAGCAATGGATGCAACGGTTTATACCAGAGATGTTCCGATGGCAGTTTCAGGAATACGTCGCGCACAAATACATGCCGCGTTGGGGAAGTATCCCAAAGATACACAGCAGGTTTTGATTGATCCAGAGGCCACAGGTAAGCGCGTTCGGCGCGTACCGAATGCACATAATAGCGCACCATTTCCGCCAAATCTTCTGCCGGGTGAATGCTCACATCACGGGTATCTGTCGGCAGGCATTCCCATTCACCGGGGAGATGTTGGCCGTTCTGGATGCGCGGATGTGTCCACTGATCGCCTGTTTTGCGCCAATCGAGACCAGGACGCTGACACCATTCCTTCTCATACATCCATCCACGATATTCATTAGAAGCGTGCGTTCCCTCATGTAGCAGGATTCGATAGAGGATAGATGGATCGCCGCCGGGTTCTCCAATCCGTATCCAGCCATCGTTATAGCCACCGCCACCCGGATTCTTGTCGATCCAGAAGTTGATTGGTTTCGCACGAAAGCCGTCATACCATTCTGCGCCGAGGTTCTGGAGTGTTTCATAAAGTACAGAAAGTTCGGCATCGTCAAGCGGACGTGAGTTGCCTTTCGGATCGCTTTCGATCACTTTGAAGCCGAACGATGCACCAATAATATCCAAAGCCTGTGTTCGTCCGACTGTCAACGGGTGAATTTCCAGAGCCTGTACCATCTCTCCACCTTTCCGATATTCAAGCGCCCATGCCATACTTTAGCATAGTTTGTTTGTTGCTACAGAAGTGTTTTGAAGTCTTCATATAACCGATTGGATAGAATTTTGGGCAAAAAAGACTTTTTTTGAAGGCAAAAATGTGTGCGCTGCGTTATTGCAGATCACGCTTCTTTGAATTATAGTCTTACGGTGTTCTGCCTAACGTTCTCAAGGGAGAAGAAACAATGAAGGCTGTTCGCATAATTGCTTTATTGGCGCTGGTTATGGTGGCTTTTTCAAGCGCTATCAGCCCCGCCCGCGCCCAGGATAAGAAAGTTATTAAGATCGCCACACAAAGCCCGCTTTCTGGCTCACAGGCCAACGTCGGTGTCGGCATCCGTAACGGTGCAGAACTGGCGATTGAACAACTGAGCGAAAACCTCAAGAAACAGGGTTTTGAAGTTCAACTCGCGGCCTTCGACGATCAGGCCACACCGGATGTTGGCGTTTCCAATGCCAAGAACATCATCAGCGACCCGGCGATTGTCGGGGT
This sequence comes from uncultured Anaerolineaceae bacterium, assembly GCA_964432445.1. Lineage (GTDB taxonomy): Bacteria > Chloroflexota > Anaerolineae > Aggregatilineales > UBA2796 > JBBRMW01. Next base: position 31,758 of record CAYSOC010000034.1, on the reverse strand, counting down.
TGTCGGTCACTATAACTCCGGTGTAGCCATTCCATCCTCGGAAGTCTACGACACCGTGAGTCTGGCGATGGTTTCGCCCGCGAACACCAACCCGAAGGTCACAGATCGCAACCTGCCTACCGTCAATCGCGTTTGCGGACGTGATGATATTCAGGGCGCGAAGATCGGTGGCGTCTTCCTCGACTATGCGAAGGAAAAGCTCGGTGTGAAGTCGGTCTATATCCTGAACAGCAACACCGCTTATGGTAAGGGTGTTGCAGAATTCTTCCGCAAGGCCGCTGAAGAGCGCGGGATCAAGGTTCTCGGCTTCGAGGCTACCGAAGAAAAGAGCAACTTCGATGCAGTCCTGACGCCAATCAAGGCACAGAATCCTGACCTCGTATATTGGGGTGGTGAAATCGAAGGCGCGACCTTCCTGAAGCAGATGCGTGATAAGGGTATCAAGGCCGTCTTCGCTGGCCCGGATGGTCTGGATGATAGTGAATTTGCCAAGATTACTGGTGATGCCGGTGTCGGCGCATTCTTCACAACAACGGCTGGTCCTGCCGAAAACTTCCCGAAGGCGAAGGATTTCGTTGCTGCCTATACCAAGAAGTACAGCAAGGCTCCTCCTCCCTACGCTGCACAGGCTTATGACGCCGCTCACATCGTCATCCTTGCGATTGAAAAGGTCGTGAAGGATAACGGTGGCAAGCTGCCAGAGCGTAAGGCTGTGGCTGCCGCCATCCGCGCGACAAAGGATTTCGCAGGGCTGACCTCGAATATCACCTTCGACAGCAAGGGTGATCCGGTCAAGGCCGCGTACTTCCTCGTCAAGGTTACGTCGACTGACCCGGCTGCCTGGGGCAAGAATGAAATCGTTCAGACCTTCGAGATCGAAGCCCCGCCGCTGCCGGCCCCGGCTACTGCCGTGCCGACTGCTGCCAAGTAAATCGATCCGCTGATCGGTTAATCCGGGAGTGAGTCATCCCGCAATTGGGATGACTCATTTTTTGTGGCTAATCGCCCCGGTTTACATCTATTGGATCGGTAAGTGGTGTACCCTGCCCGACAAGCAGATTTTGCAGATTTGGCTGGCTGCTTGCTATCCACTTCCCTGCCAGCGGCATATCCCCCGTTGCCCCAAAATACAGCGTCATATCTGGCGCGCCAACAGTGAGCGTGTTACGCAGCATCACCGTTCCATTGCGGAAAACGCCGGGTTTGGAAACACTATTCCCTGTCCAATCTCCAACAAAAGGTTTATCCTGCGCTCCATCACCATATGAAAAATCAATATCGGAAAAGGTAATTCCGCTGGGTTGATTATTGTTCGTCAGGTAGAAACGCGATTGCGATGGGCGATATACCCCGACGCTATCCAGCCCGTCACCATTCCAGTCTCCTGCGATACCAACATCACTTGGGTTACCCATCACCGCGAAATAATCGGAAAAGCCCGTTGAAATTTGTTTCTTGAGATACAAAATCCCATTGGAAGGTCGGAAAACGCCGATTCCGTCGTGTGTCATGTCTGCTGTCCAGCGTCCAGCAAGCGGTTGATCATTCGGATTGCCAAGAACGGCGAAATAGAACGGCGCACCCGGCGTATTCTGGTCGCGCAACTGGAACACGCCCTGCACCTGATCATACAATCCGATGGTATCCACACCATCGCCATTCCAGTCACCAACGACAGGATAGTTGCAAACCGATCCATTGCAGAGATAACCATATTGGATTGTTATATCCGGCGTGCCGGAAGTCAGGCTATTTCGCAGATAAAAGGTTTGGCTTGAGGGGCGATAGATACCAATTGTGTCCGGTGGCGGCGGGGGTGGTGGATTGACATAGACATAGGCTGCGCCATTGTCAGTCGTACCACTGTCATCCTTGTATGGCGCACCGATCAAAAGAGTGCCTCCATCTCTGGAAATTCTCACCGTAACTCCAAAAAAGTCGCCAGTGGCCTTATCATTGGCGAGGAGTTTGGTTTGTTGCGTCCAGGTGCTGCCATTGTAGGAAAAAATATAGACAGCACCGCTTTCGGATGTGCCGCTGTCATCTTCCGCCCAGGCTCCAATCACAGGGATATTGCCATCGCCTGACAGTGCCACTGAATATCCAAAATAATCCTGTGCGGATTTATCACTGGCGAGGAGTTTGGCCTGTTGTACCCAAAAATTGCCTGTACGGGTAAACATATAGGCCGCGCCATTGAGGGCAGTACCGCTGTCGGATTCCGCACTCGCCCCGATCACTGCCGTGCTTCCATCGGTGGAAATTGCTACAGAGAGTCCGAACGAGTCACCTGCCGCCTGATCAACGGCAACTATCCTGTATTGCTGTGACCATGCCGTGCCAGATCGGGTAAACGCATAGGCAGCACCACTGTCGTTCAAACTGTTGTCATCCTTGAACGGCGTACCGATTAATGCAGTATTTCCATCCCCTGACAGTGCTACTGAGCGACCAAAGGAATCATTGGAGGCTTTATCAATCGCAAGCAGTTTGGCTTGCTGTGACCATGCTGTACCGCTACGAATAAATATGTATGCGGCTCCACATCCTCCAAGTGCCACATCGTTTTTTCCAAAAGCACCAATTAATGCAGTGTTCCCATCTCTGGATAAAGACACCGAATAACCAAAATAATCATACGAAGTTTTATCACCAGCAAGCAACTTGGCTTGCTGCGTCCAGGTCGTGCCGCTACGGGTGAATATATAGGCGGCTCCGTTGTCAATTGGGTTTGGATCATCTTCGGTATATGCCCCAATCAAAGCAGTGTTCCCATCCTCGGAGAGCGCTACCGACCACCCAAAGAGATCGTCTGTTGCCTTATCACTGGCAAGGAGTTTGGCTTGTTGTGTCCACGTTGCACCAGTCCGAATATATACATACGCCGCACCGTTGTTACTCAATCCGCTGTCGTCTTCGCCGGGTACACCGACGAGCGCCGTATTACCATCAGTCGAGAGCGCTACCCCATTACCGAAGCGATCATCACTGGCCTTATCATTGGCAAGGAGTTTGGTTTGCAGCGTATTTGGAAGCGACGAAGGGCGATATGCTGCCGGAAGTTCCAATAGATGTGCAGATGCTGGAACAGGGTATATTTGAACCAACAACAGAAGTAAAACAATTATTGCCATGAAACGACGCAAGGGTTGACCGATCATCAGACATAATTCCTGCTCAATTGCTGAATTTTGTGACACTGCATTATAGCGCTCTCCAGTTTCGGACAAATAGCACTTTATGCTCCCCCTTGTGATATAATGAACGTTAGTTAGGTTTGGTGAAAGGATTTTTTTGGGATGACAACAAAATCGCTTGACCCGCGCCCGATTGATCAGGAAGCAGATTTTCTCCAGATCAAAGCATGGGATCATATTGAATTTTGGGTGGGAAACGCAAAACAGGCGGCCTATTTTTATCAACACGCCTACGGGTTTACGCCTGTTGCCTATAGTGGTCTGGAAACGGGCAACCGTGAATTTACCTCCTATGTGATGCAGCAGGGCAATATTCGCTTTGTCCTGAGCGCTCCGTATCATCCAAACAGTGCGATGTCTGCGCACACGCTGGTACATGGTGATGGTGTAAAAAGCGTTTCTTTGCAAGTGGATGATGCAGAAGCAGCATTCGAGGCAACAGTCAGCCGGGGCGCTGAACCAGCCATTCGCCCAATGGAAGTCCGCGATGAATTTGGCGTTTTGCGCCTGAGCGCGATCAAGATTTATGGAGACACCATTCATAAGTTCGTAGACCGCAGCGATTATTCCGGTGCGTTCATGCCAACCTATCGTGCCATTCCCGGCGCAGACCCGAAAGCGCGCAACGTTGGTCTTGCAGCGATAGATCACATCGTTGGCAATGTCGAACTCGGCAAGATGAATTACTGGGTGCATTTCTATCATGAAGTGATGGGCTTCCGGCAGTTGATCCATTACGATGATAAAGACATCAGCACCGAATACAGCGCCCTGATGTCGAAGGTTATGCAGAATGGCAACGGGCGCGTGAAGTTCCCCATCAACGAACCCGCCGAAGGTCGCAAGAAGAGCCAGATCGAAGAATATCTGGACTATTATCACGGGCCGGGTGTCCAGCATGTGGCTATGGCAACAGGGGATATTCTCCACACGGTGCAAGGATTGAAGGCGCGCGGCGTAGAATTTCTACCAGCACCGCCCAATGCCTATTACGATGCTATCCCGGAGCGCCTGGCCAAATTCGGGCATCAGGTCAAGGAAGACCTCGCGGCACTCGCCAAAGAGGGCATTCTGGTCGATGGCGATGACGAAGGCTATTTGCTCCAGATTTTCACCAAACCTGTACAGGATCGTCCGACGATGTTCTATGAAATCATCGAGCGTCATGGTGCGCGTGGCTTCGGCAAGGGCAACTTCAAGGCGCTCTTCGAGGCTATCGAACGCGAACAGGCGTTACGTGGCAACCTATAATATTTCCTGAAACCACCCCTGCGGGCAGACCAAAAATCTGCCCGACAGAATCCCCATTCGTGCGATAATATTCTTTCATTCACACCAACAGGCGAATATTACATATGTCTCTTTCTATGAAATCGGCAGCGGAAATTTCCGTTGCGGAACTTGCCGAACTTTTCAATCTTTCTTTTACGGGGTATATCGGCGGTAATGTGCATTTTGATCGGGATTCGCTGCTGGCGGTGCTGACCCGTGATAACACTGATCTCACTCTGAGCCGCTTGCTGGTTCATGACGATAAACTTTCTGGTTTGATTTTGATTGCACGGCAAGGCTGGACAAGCCGCGTCGCCGCGATGGGTATCATCCCGGAAGCGCAAGGAAAGGGGATGGGCAAATGGTTTCTGAATGAAGTGATTGCCGAAGCCCGCGCCCGAAATGAACGGACAATGGTATTGGAGGCATTCGAGCAGAATACGCCTGCTGTCGAGCTATATAAACACTCCGGGTTTACTGTTGTGCGACGTTTGTTGGGCTATGATGCCAGCAATCTCCAAAGCATCTCGAATCCTGATTTAAAAGAAGTCGATATTTATGATGTTGCGAAAGTTGTTATCCAACACGGAATCGCAAATTTACCCTGGCAGGTATCGGGAACGGCAATCGCGCGGATGGGTACGCCGAATCGCGCCTTCCAACTCGGACATGCTCATGCAATTATTTCTACCCCGGATGCAGAGACGATTGTTCTGCGCGTATTGATGGTTGAACCTGAGTTTCGTCGGCAAGGAGAAGCAACCCGTTTGGTGAAAGCGATTGCGGCAAAATATCCCGGTAGAAAGTGGGTGGTAGTACAGATTTGGCCCGAAGAATATTGTGAGCCGTTGTTGCCAAAACTCGGCTTTGTGCCGAAGGCATTAAATCAGGTGCAGATGCACCTTGATCTGACGCAATAGCGGATAATGATAGAATTTGCAGGCTGGCATTAATCTCGCGCGAAAATGTGCATTGCCAGACTGCGCTCCTATCTACTATAATAGTACCGCGTTCTGCAATGGGGACGTGGCGGAATTGGCAGACGCGCATGACTTAGGATCATGTGGTATTTACCGTGGGGGTTCAAGTCCCCCCGTCCCCACACATCCCTGCCGTTATGAGGAATCACTAATTGAATATTCAGACTGAACAACTTGAAGAAAGCCACGCCGCGCGAGTGACTGTCGCACTCGAACCAGAGCGTGTTAAAAAAGCCTTTGAAGGAGCCGCGCGCCGTATTTCACAGCGCGCGAATATTCCCGGTTTCCGCAAGGGCAAGGCTCCCTATGCCGTTATTCTGAAATATTTTGGCACGCAGGGGCTTTTGGAAGAATCCATCGAAGGTCTGGCAGACTCGATCTATAAGGATGTCTTGAAGGAAACCGGTATCCAGCCTTATACGATGGGGTCGCTCGATGACATCAAGATGGATAAGGCCGATGAAGGTGCAGAGGCCGCCATTCCCAAGCTATCTCTGGTGTTCACGATTCCGAAACAACCCGAAATCAATCTGAACGATTACCGCGAACTGCGCATCCCGTTTGAAGCGCAGGAAGTCAGCGACGAACAGGTTGACCGTGCGATTCGCACGATCCGCGAAGGACGCGCCACCATTGAGCCATCCACAGAACCAGTCAAGATTGGCGATAAGGTAAAGGTCAAAATCAATGGGACGCTGGAACGTCGCCGTATGGATTATGACCTGAGCGATGAAGAAATCGAACAGGATAAGGCTGTCGAAGGCGCTGTCGAAACCGAACCCATCAACGAAGAGCAGGAAGTTATCCTTCACACTGGCGCAGACGACGAAATTATGCCCGGTTTCTCCGAGCAGATTGTCGGCATGAAGGATGGCGAAACAAAGGAATTCACGCTCGAATATAGCGATGATTCCGAATTCGATGATTGGGCGAACCATACCGCCAAATTGAAAGTGGAAATTTCCGAAGTTCGCAACGTAACCTTGCCGGAACTGAACGACGAATTGGCAAATACGCTTACTGAAGGCAAGCAGCCAACTCTTGCGGAATACCGCGCTAAGGTGCGTGCCGATTTGCAGGCTGAACTGAATCGCATTGTCGAGAACGATTATGCCGATCAATCATTACAATCGCTGACCGAAGGCGCAGACATGGCCTATCCTGATGTGATGGTCGAAGAATATATCGACAGCATCGTGCAGGAACTGGAAAACAACCTGCGCGAGCAAAACCTGTCGCTGCAACAGTTCATGGCGTTGGAACGGCTCGATATGCCGAAACTGCGTGATTCTTACCGCGAACTGGCAATGGGTCGTCTGGAGCGTTCGCTGGCACTCGGCAAGCTGATCGAAGCCGAAAAGCTGACTGTGAACGATGATGATGTGGACGCTGCGATTGACAAGATGGTTGAAAGCCTCGGTGATCAGGCCGAAACTTTCAAGCGTATGTTCAACAATCCGCAGAGCCGCACGAATATCGCCCTTGATTTAATCAAGGACAAGGCGCTGACCCGCCTCACGGCAATTGTGAAGGGCGAGAATCCGCCGCTTCCCGCCGCCGAGGAGCCTGTCGCCGCGATTTCCGAGCCTGCCCCGGAAACGGCAAAGACCCCGGAAACCAGCGCAGAATAATTTCTCCCTCGCAAACAGGACTTTCGCAGAGACATGGCGAAAGTCCTTATTTTTTTGTCCCCTAACGCAAATCTGCCAAATCGCTAAATGAATCCTGTGGCTCAGTGAAGAAAATTTTCTCTGTTATCTCGCCAGTGAGCCAGCCGATATTGAGTACAGTTTTCCGATACCACCACTCGCTATCCCATCCAAAACGCCCATTATAAACGATACGTCCCCATGTATTTGGTGTGAGATTCAAAACAGTTTTGGGATGAAATTCGCGCTGCGGTGCGCCGACATTGGTCGCGCTATAGATATAGATCGCGGATAGCTTTTCTTTTTCTAAAATCAATCGACAAGCACCAACAAAAAATTTCTTTTGTGGGACAATTTCTTCAAATTTGACCTGACGGTTGCGCTCATGGTCGAATTGTTCTTTTTCATCCACTTTGATGTTGTGACACATCAATACCAAATCATTCTCTGGTTTCCCTATGAGTGGCAATGTGAAGGCGTTCGGTATGCCGTTGCGTAACTGTGCGTCTTTGCCGCCGCGTGATTGTTTTGTCCATGTAACACTGATTTGTTGTACAACGATCATGATGAACTTACCCGCTATTATTAGTGACTCTTGGCAGGGTCAATGTAAAGGTGCTGCCAACCCCCGGCGCACTCCACAGACGAATATCCCCACCATGTAGCCGCGCCAGTTGTCGCGCAATATCCAATCCAAGCCCAACCCCCGCGCTTCGGTTATCCTGTTTTACGAACGGGGCAAATACCAATTCGTGCTGATCGGCGGCGATCCCCGGCCCGGTGTCGGTTACAGCAACTTGCACATCACGCTCATGGACAACACTGGCAATCGTGATATGACCATTGGCTGTATATTTGGCGGCATTGCTGACCAGGTTTCGCACAATCTGGCGTACTCGAAGCGAATCCGCCTGTATTACAGGAACAGGCGCGAGTTTGACCTCCAACGTCACGCCGGGACGTAGCAGACTGTGCGTTTCGTCGGCAACGGCGCGACACACGGCGTTCACATCGCACTCTCCCGGTTTGAGCATGAGCTTTCCTGCTGAAAGTTGCGCACTATCCAGTAAATCGCTGACAAGGTGATTAAGCTGTTCTCCCTCTTCAACAATTTGTGAGAGATAGCCGGATTGGGGTTCGGGTAACGGCGTCCGGCGTAACAACTTGGCAAAGCCCAGAATCGAATTTAGTGGTGTGCGCAATTCATGACTGACACGCGCCAGAAATTGCTGACTGCGTTCTGTGACTTCCTGCGTCACCTTTTGCGCAACAAAATCCGAGTTCAGTTCGACACCAAGACGGCTGGTATAGCGCAACCCCTGAAACGTCAGTGCGGCAACAAGGATTTCATAACATGCGGCGAGATAACGCGGCGGTGATAGCTGTGGTGCGTTCGTTAGCTGATAAAACAGGATGAACCAGAACCCTGCGACGCTCCCGCCTTGCACAATCAACCGACGCCAGCCGGGGAGTGTCAACGCCGCAAAGCTGTAGGGCATGAGTAGTGCAATCGCGGTCAGTGGCGCAAGCCCTTCGATCAACATCCCGTGCATGAGCAACAACGCCACTAGTCCTATCAACCAGAAAAATTCCAAACGCCGAAAGAAGCCAAGCAGATAGGCCAATAGCATAATCAGGAATGGAACAAGATATAACGGTGAGAACCGTTCTTCTTTCGTTGTACCGATTAGCCAGATCAAAAATTCCCCGACGACGAACGGCCAGAACTGGTCGCGCCAGTAGCGGTGAATGGTGCGGGTGGCCTGCGCGCGTACCTGCTCGTGCAGGTCAGTGGTATCAGGCCAGGGCGCGTTGAATAGCTTCCACAACGCCATCCGGGTCGAGGGGCTTGGCAAGATACGCATAAACCAGTTCACGGATCGTGTTCTCCTGTACCGCTTCTGCATAGGCCGAAACGAGCAGCACGCGCGCCGGATGAATCGTTTTCAATTCCTGCGAGAGCGCGATGCCATCGGTATCCGGTAAATCGAGATCGACAATGTATAAATCCGGGTGTTCGGCGGTAGCGGTTCGTTTAGCCTCTGCGCCTGTACCCGCCAGCAACAATTGATAGCCCGTCATCTCTGCCATGATAGCCTGCATCAGCATTCGCGCAGGGGGATGATCTTCCACATAAAGGATTTTCGCCATTATTCACTGTACCGTTCCAGCAATCCATCCAACCGCTCTGCTTCGGTGACAATCAGGCCGAGCATTTCGGCATCCTCGGCGCTTAGAGAGCCATTGCGCGCGAGTTTGCTTTGCAACAGGCGAGCGATCCCAAGCAGAGTATGTAGTGGCGTGCGTAGCTCGTGGCGTGCGCTTGCGCCGGGTTTTGGCAACTCACGCAATGCTTGTGCCGCTTTGATCGCTGCCTCGCGTGTCGTTACATCCAGCTTGGTATAGATATTCGAGATGTGATTACGCACTGTCCCATCAGAAATACCCAATGCTTGCGCGATCTCTGGATTACTATTTCCTTCCGATGCCAGCCGCAAGATTGCTCGTTCGCGTGCAGTGAGCGAATAACGTTTATTGGCGAAGACGAGGCCGCTTGCTGCTGTTGGTGATAGAAACGTGCGCCCCTGCGACACTGCCCGGATTGCATCTGCCAACCGCAGCGAGAGATCATCACTTTTAACCACATAGCCCTGTGCGCCTGCACGTAGCAATTCCTCAACCCAAACCGGATCATCGTAAGCAGTCAGAATCAGGATCGCCATATGCGGAAAACGCGCGCGAAAATCCATCACCGCCGCTACGGGATCAAAGCCTTGCCCACTATAGGACAAATCCAATAGTAGAACCTGTGGTGTTTGTGTTGCCAGTTCCGTATTCAGATTGGCGGCATTTTCCGCTTCCCATAGAATTTCCAGATCGAGCGCACGGGAAAGCTCCTGCCGGACAATCTTTCGCATCAAGGGATGATCATCAACGAGTGCGACGCGAATCATGATTCCACCGGGAAATACGCAACGGACGAACCTACCCACGTTTTATCGCGGTTGAAGCGAACACCCATCATCTTGCCCTTGCTCATGCGTACCAGGTTGCAGACGAGGCGTGGTTGCACATCCGCCCATGTAAACAACAATCGTACTTCCGCATAGGCATATCCGTCTGGCGTCTCGACTAAGGGGGCATATTGTATTTTGCGCTGCAACAAATAATTATCCCGATGCTCTATTTGATTAAGACGCTCTGCGGTAACATCCAGTTCAATCCCCGCTCCACTAAACAAAAATAACGGCTTGAGGACATAGTTTTCCAGGTCATCCGGGTATGCGTCCAATTCATTCAGAAAACAGGCTTGCGGTGCATATTCCGAACGAATCAGTGGTAGCGAGTATTTACTAATCTTGTAGAACCAGTTTGGATGTGTGATCCACGTTATATCGACTTCCTGATCCAGCCAGAGATTGCTGCCCATTTCCGCGAATTTTGGATCATCCCGGATGAAGCGTGAATAAATGTGCTCGATTGGTGTTTCTTTGCCAGCATTATCATAAAACAGTTTGCGCCCACGCTTGATTACACTGCGAATATCGACGGCTTTGATCCCAAGCATTTCTTCGGTGGCGGCGAAGTCAATGCGCGTTTTTTGGTTCGATGGATCAACCTCCATTAGGATTGTATGTTCGGGCGCATTATCCTCGATGATCACATCCTTCAAATGCGCGATATAGCTCTCCCGGTCAAGACCACCGAAATAGGGTGAGAACCCTTCTGGTATCCAGAAATGTTTGCGGGTTACATCATCCAGAAATGCCTGGAAACAGTAGAGAGACGGAAAACCCTGTAATTCAATCAGGCGTGGCGTGAATCCACCTGCTCCATCGCTACAAATCGCAAAGTCGATCTGCAACATTTCCGGGTGGGCGGTTTCATTCGGCACAGCGCAACCCGCCGGAATTGCAGCACTCGAACGCGCTTTATAACTTTCGGTTTGCAGTTGCGCAACGATTTCATCTGCCGCTTTGATCATTTCCCGTTTCATTTCGAGAGAGACAAACAGTGGCGTTTCGCATACCTTGAAGTCGGCAGGATAAGGCAATAAGGTATTTAAATCGTGTACATAGGCGTTGTAGGCAGCATCGGTAAACAGGGCATTATAGCGTTTGCGGATTTCAGGAATCATGCAAGCCCCTTTTGTCAGAAAAGCATAAAAATCTGCTCTCCATTATATCCATGTCGCGCAGCGGGTGGAGTCGATCTGGCAAGGTATGAGAGAATGCTATCGTATCTTCTAATGTATTGTATGGAGTGATAACATGACCACGCAAGCCCTGACAAGCCTTTCATTCAACCGTTCGCTGAATAATCCCACACTGAAGATGGTTGTCCCAGCCGGACAGACCATCCGCCTGCCGGAGACCATTCAGCAGATTGCCGTTGTATCGGGCAATGCGTGGGTCACGATGTCTGGAACGGATATTGTCCTGGCTCCCGGCGACAGTTTGTCTGTAGAGAACCGTCCCTATCCTGTGGTACTCTCAGCAGAGAGCCGATCAGCGCTCACAATCGAATGCTGGCAAAGCTAGCGGGAGCAGCGAAAAGATGAATGTTCAGGCATCCGAAGCAATATTAACACAGGTGGAGCGCGAAATCCGGCGACAGGCAGACGGAAACTGCGAACGTCTCGACTATGATGCCCTACTAAAGATTGCGCCCTGGGGTCGTCGCCAATTGGAGCGTCTATTTCGGGAGCGCTATCTGACCAGTCCACAACGCTATTTCCGCGATGTGCAGTGGGAGTGTGCGCGTCGACTGCTGCTTGAAGGTCAGGATGTTCTGTCGGTGTCTTTGCGTGCCGGGTTCGCCAGCCCCGGCAGGCTGCATGATGCTGTCATAGCACGTTCCGGCATGACTCCTGGCGAAATGCGTAGGCGCGGTGAGGGTGTGCATATCGACGCGGGTTTTTTCCATACCCAGATAGGGGTGGTGCTGCTAGCGGCAACGACACGCGGCATTACCTGGTTGAGCATCTGTGGTGCAAACCCGACAGTTGAAATGCTGGCGGCAGAACTACACAAACTCCACGTGATGCTGCCAAACGCCGACATCAGCGAGACGCCGGAAGCAGTCAAGATGTATGCCGATCAACTGGTGACCTATCTGGAAGAGCGAACCGGTGCAGATTTCTGCCCACCGCTAGATATTCTGACAGGGACGACCTTTCAAAGGGAAGTTTGGACGGAATTGCTGCGCCTTCCGCCCGGAGAAACTATCACGATTCATGAATTGGCAGCGCGCATCGGTCACCCGGACGCCATCGCGGAAACCGAGGAAGCCTGCGAGATCAACAACCTGTCGATTGTTATACCGTGCCATCGAACTGTCTTGCCCGACGGCGAACTACGTGGCTATCGCTGGAACAAGGCATGGAAGCAGCGTCTGCTATGTATCGAAGCCGAACGTGTCGCCATGCAACAGAGTCAGGATAACCCGGCACGGCGACCTGTCGAAACCTCATTCGTCGCGGCGGGAACGGCTTTGTGAGCCTAACAGGATGAATACATAATACAGCACAGTCATCACAGCCTGTGCTGCCGCCGCAATGTAGGTTAGTGCCGCCGCGTTGAGCATATCACGGGCGGCGCGGCGTTCTTCTTCGTTCAGGATCACATCGTATTGAACCAGCATCTGCATCCCGCGATTACTGGCGTCGAGTTCCACCGGGAGCGTGACCAGCGCGAAGATCATCCCCGCACTGAGCAGGATAATTCCAAGCCACGCAATGGCAGGCGATTGGAAGAAAAAACCTGCAAAAAACACAAGATAGCCGATACTTGAACCAATACTGATGAACGGTACAATTCCGCTGCGCACCTTCATCCATGTATAGTTGTCCCGATCTTGTGCCGCATGTCCAATCTCATGCGCGGCCACTGCCATCGAAGCGACAGAGGGTTGCTGTGCGATTTCTGGCGAAAGGCGCAAAACATCGCTGGATGGATCATAGTGATCGGAAAGCTGCCCCGGCGTCACTTCTACCCGTACATTTGATAGCCGTTCGCGTGGTAGCAAAATCTGTGCCACGTCTGCGCCTGTTACACCCCGTGAATTGCGCACCTGCGCCCAGCGAGAATAGGTCGAACGAACGCGCCATTGGGCAAACAACGCCAGCAGCGCCGCTGGAATTGTGAAGAGTAAATACAAAGGGTCGATGAAGAACCCTGGATATCCATAGCTACCGGGTAACATAGTTGGTGTCTCCTTTTTAGCCTCTATTTTCTACAAAATATCTCTAAATAGCATTAATTTTCTGTTGGTGATCTGAAAAATCTCTCAATAACGGCGCTGGAAATAAAAAAGGGCGCGATTCCTCGCACCCTTTCTGATTAACGGCCAGCGCTAACAGAAAAAAAGTTATTTTTTCTTTGGTGCGGGCTTTTTGGCTGCCGGCTTCTTGGCTGCGCTGTCCTTCTTGGCAGGCGCGGACTTTTTGCCCGCCGCCTTCTTATCGCCAGTGATGGCTTCCTTGAGGACGGCTCCTGCCGTAAAGACCGGGCGCTTGCCTGCGGGAATGTCAATCGGCTTCCCGGTGCGGATGTTTACACCCTTGCGCGCTGCCCGTGAGCGTACCTCGAATGTACCAAAGCCCGTCAATGTCAGCTTCTCTCCGTCCGGCAAACCCTTCAGGGTTTCCTGAATCAGATCAAGCGTGCCATTGAGCGTGTCGTTGGCCTTTTCCTTGGATATTCCCAGTTTTGCAGCGAGAGCATCGACGAAATCGGACTTTTTCATGGTGAAACAAGGCTCCTTGTCGGCAAGTTTCGACAGATATTGTCGAAGTAATTCATAGTGTATACAGAATTTTGTGGAGGTCAACAGTCAATTTTGCGATTTGCCTACGATTTTCCCGTCTACAATGCGATTTTCAAACTTCGATTGACCTACGCCGTATGAAATCCGTTTGCGATGCGATCCGTTTATTTAAAAGCGCATGGCTTACACGATTCGCAAGAGCGTTCATTTTTTCGTTGTCTTTAAGCGCAGCAGGGATGCCGCACAACTCCCGTTGCCTGTGGTATATCCCTCCTCGAACAACGCGGTAGCATCCTCAACGCCGATGTAGCGAATGTGCCAGGGTTCGTATTGATAGCCAGTGCGTGCTTCGATGTCGCGCGGGTACGAAATTATAAAACCGTAGAGGTGCGCGTTCTGTTCCAGAAAAGTCCACAGCTTGATATTACGCTGGTCGTCAGTATCAAATGGGGTACAACCACGACAATTAACATCAATCGCTGTTCCCAGTTGATGTTCGGAATGCCCGGCATAGGCCGAATAGCGTTGCGCTTCCAGAAATGCCGTGAAGAAATTCCCCCGCTCTCGCCATTCCTGCCACATCCATCCCCTGAACACCTGAAATTGTTCGGCATACGAACGGTAGGCTGAAGTCACGGTTGGAGACAAGCCACGACGCTTTGCCTCTGTAAACAGGCGCACCAGTGGATCGCGGGCAACGATGCTGACACGCCCACCACCATCCAAGCCGGTTTCAACCAGTATCGGCGCATAGGTTGCCGGGAGCGCGTGCGATTTATCTACCGGGTACAGCATACAATCGGTACAGTCGGCTTTCTCAACGCGCGCGTTGGTATTTTGCAAAGGGCAGACATATTGCAGTGGACGTACTACACGCCGACTGACGATCAAACGATTATAGGCGATACCTGCAAGCGCAATCAGGATGATTCCAGCGACGATTACAAGACCGCGCCGGGTGAGGAAATTTCGCAAGTGATTACCTTTTGGGAGTTAGGTGAACCATCCAGTTCACCCGATAAAACGATTACCAGGCTCCCGCGATTTTATCAATCGCGGCGAGTTCGTCGGCAGTGAAGGACAGGTTTTTCAATGCTGCTACATTTTCTTCAACCTGTTGAACGCTACTTGCGCCGATGAGCGCGGAAGTCATTCCGGGGTGACGCAGCACCCACGCCAACGCCATTTGCGCCAGCGATTGCCCGCGCGCCTTTGCGATCTCGTTAAGCTGGCGAATCTGGTTCAACCGTTCTTCGGTGATGTTTGCGGGTTTCAGGAAGCCGTGCGGCTTGGAGGCACGCGAACCTTCCGGGATTTCGCCACCGAGATATTTATCACTAAGCATCCCCTGCGCTAGCGGCGAGAAAACAATGCAACCGACGCCTTCTTCCGAGAGGACATCCAGCAACTTTGGCTCGATCCAGCGGTTGAAAATGCTATAGCTTGGCTGGTGGATCAGGCACGGCGTACCGAGATCGCGCAGGATTTTCGCGGCTTGGGCGGTCTGCTCCGCCTGATAGTTGGAGATGCCGACATAGAGTGCCTTGCCCTGTCGCACTACATGATCCAGCGCACTCATTGTCTCCTCAAGCGGCGTATTTGGATCGGGACGATGGTGATAGAAAATATCGACATATTCCAGCCCCATCCGTTTAAGGCTTTGATCAAGACTGGAAATCAGGTATTTACGCGATCCCCATTCGCCATAGGGACCCTGCCACATCCAGTAGCCCGCCTTGCTGGAAATGACCAATTCATCACGGAACGGAAGAAAATCCTGTTTCAGGATTCTGCCGAAATTCTCTTCCGCCGATCCGGGAGGCGGACCATAGTTATTCGCCAGGTCGAAATGGGTAATGCCCAGATCGAAGGAGCGGCGCAACATCGCACGCCCATTTTCCAGCGTATCCACGCCACCGAAATTATGCCAGAGTCCAATCGAGATCGCGGGCAAGAGTAAACCGCTTCTCCCGCTACGGCGATAGACCATCTCTCCGTAACGTTGTTCGGAAGGGAGATAAACCATTCTATTCCTCTATAAAAAACAAAAGCCTCCTATCAAGTATAGAGCAGGCTTTGAGGTTTGGGCAGTATCCCGGCTATTTTTGCGGGCGATTCAGCGTTTTGCAGGTGAGTTTGCCTTCTGCAATCTGGGCAAACACCAGTCTGGATTCTGGCCTATCTACCTTTGCGGCTTCGAGCGCATCTGCGTCTGCTTCAGTTGTTTTGCCTTGCGAACGGCGTACAGCAGAACGGAACGCATAGAGGATATAGTCCGTTGGAGCCAGTTTGATTTCCGCACTATATGCAGCTTCGGCTTCGGCAGGCTTATCCAGATTGCAGTAAGCCATCCCTTTCAGTAAATTAACGTAGGGCATATTTGGCAGTACCGCCAACCCTTGATCAATCTTCCTGATTGCTTCTTCGTACTGACCAATGAAATTGGCTACTGCCGCCGACTGGAACAATCCAATTACGCCGACGGTATCACCATAGACGGCCTGTGAAAGTTCCTGCGTGAATCCTGTGTCGGAGAAAGTGCGGAGGACTTCCGCACCCGCTTGCTGTGCCTCTTTGATGTTCCCCTCTCGAATCAGGATAGCAATAGAGAGCATATAAGGATACGAGGAAGCGGGCTTGAAGCTAATCGCGCGGTCAATATCTTTTTTGGCGAGATCGCGATTGCCCGCCAGCAGATAGGCAGTCGCACGGTTGGAAAGGAGGAACCAGTCATCGGGTTTGGCTTTGATCAGCCTGGTACATAGATCGATCATCCGATCAAGGTTATTCGCATTTGCTTCCAGCGTTAGAGCCGAGATATCTGGGCCGATCCAACCTTCCGGGCCAACCCGTCGCGCAGATTCAATGTCGTTGGCAGCGTTCTTTTCCGATTGATCATCACGTCGGAGGTGGCGCACGTAGGTGGAACGATAGAGATAAAGCAATGGGTTGGTAGTTTCGCGCTGGATCATTCCATCAATAGCTACCATTGCCTTGTCATATGATCCCATGTTGGCGAGTGCTTCGGCAACTGCGAGGCTGTTGGCGGGCGTGGATGCACTGAGAGCAGGCGGTTCTTTCGACGGATTACGCAAGCCTAACGCCTGTGTTACCATCATATGGTAGCCATCTTCGCTTGCCATATAACCAAGTTTCATGATATTCAAAATGTAGGATTTCAGGTTTAGGGAATTGGGATCGAAATTGGCCTGGATACGAACATCTGTCAGACGCCGGATCGCACTTTCAGGGAATTTTCCATTACCATAAGCGGCATAATCGCCTAACTGAATATTGATGTTTGTTCGGCTCTGGTCGCTCACGCCCCAAATGATGACTGCTGCGTGATATTGCTGTGCAAAGCGGATGGCATCTTCGTCGTTGAAAAAAGGATAACGCACATCACGAACCCGAATTTTTGAGTAAGTGACGCTTTCAAGGTTCTCTCGAAGATTCTGAACTACTTGCGGTGTAATCAGTGGTGACTGGGCGTTGGCTGCATCCAGACGTGCCACCAGAATCATCTGTTCCCCTGCACCTACTGGTTGAGGTGGATTAGCGTCATTGGCATTGCTCACTGCTCCTGGTAGTGTTGGCGGGGGTCTGGAATCATCTGGAGTTGGCGGACGGGTGGGATTACCGTTGCCAACACTTACTGCTGGCGTAGCGGTTGGCGTGGTTACGCCGGGGCGTAAATTCATCACCAAAAAAATCAGGGCTGTGACTGCCAGAATGGTCAGCGATACCGCACTGACTATTCCGAGAATAATTCCTGGATTGGCACGGATTGGCACAGTGGGGGCAGGCGGAGCGACGGGAACAGGAGCAGGCGCAACATTGCTTGCATCCGATGAGATTTCAATCAGACGAATATCCATCGCAGATAGCGACGAAGATGGTCTGTTGAGCGTTTGTGTTGCCAGCGGCTTATCATCCAGAACATTTTGAAAATCGGTTGCAAGCGCCCCCGCAGTCTGGTAACGATCCCGCGCCTGTTTTGCGAGCGCGTAATCGAGGATGCGTTTCATGTTGGATGGCACGTCGTCGGGCAGGATTTCCGTTGGTGGGGGCGTCGTCAGATGGGCATACATCATGCCGTGCGTACTATCCAGATCGAAAGGCCGTTTGCCCGCGACCATTTCAAACGTCATGATTCCAAGCGAATAAATATCAGAAGCAGGCGTTGCTGGTTCCCCGCGCCATTGTTCCGGCGACATATAACCCACCGTGCCGATCAGGATGCCGCTCTGGGTCATCTGGGATTTGCCACTCAGGATGCGCGCCAGACCGAAATCGGTCAGGAAGGCATTTCCTGTACTATCCAGCAATACGTTGTGTGGCTTCAAATCCCGGTGGACAACGCCTTGAGCATGGGCATAATCCAGCGCATCGCTGATCTGATTCAGGAATTTGCTGATCTGGCGCAGCGGAAGCCGCCCTTTTTCCAGAACTTCGTTCAGACTTCCACCCGACATCAGTTCCATCACCAGATAGGCGGTGTCATCTTGTTGTCCATAATCAAATAATTTCAGAATATGTGGATGGCTCAATGCGGCGATAGTACGTGCCTCGCGCTCGAATCGGGAACGGAAGGATGGATCGGCAGCGTAATCCGCATTGATCACTTTAATAGCAACCTGTCGCCCCACATTATCCTGTTGTGCGCGATATACTGTCGCCATGCCGCCTTCGCCCAGCAGCGACAAAATCTGATATTGTCCCAGCTTTTGCCCGATCTGAATCCCCATAGATGTTTCCCTGCGATACGCCGCTTCACTCACTGGATTGTACTGCAAAAATCCGGGGTCTTCAGTATCCAACATGGGATACTTATAGGTAATATGCCTGATAATTATGCGACAGACAAGAAAACTCCCACTTTCTATTCAATGTCAAATCCGATGGCATATATATAGAAGAGATTATAATATTAGAAAATCGCTCATAGGCATTGTTGGATTATGCAAGCTGGAGAATGGTTACACTCAAATTTTTCAAGGAATAAAATTTACCTTGTGCCGCTTGCCGCCATCGGGTCGGCATTATGTCTGAAACTTTTGATTGCGCCATTGTTGGTAGAACAAAGCCCGTTTCTAATATTTTTTACGGCTATCCTTGTGAGCGCGTGGTATGGTGGCCTGCAAGCTGGTATTTTTGCGACCATACTAGCGGCGCTAGCATCCGATTTCTTTTTCATCGAACCTGTTGGACAGCTTGAAATTACCAGGCCGGATGTAGCTCTGCGCTTTGGCATATTTATGATAGAGGGGTTGGTTGTAAGCGGGTTGAGCTATGCTCTTCATCAGAGCCACAGACGCGCATTACAGGAAATGGAGCAGCGAAGCCGGAGTGAAACTGCTCTCCGGGAGAGTGAGTTCCGTCTACGCGCTATTTTGGAGCAGGCTCCTGTCATGCTCTGGACAATGGATACAAATCTGAAGATCAATTCTGCTACAGGGGCGGCCTTGCAGGATTTAAAATTCACCCCGGAAATCGTTATTGGCAGAGGTATTGAGGATTTTCAGCTTGAGATCGGGTCAGAAGATACGGTTCGATCCCACCAGGCTGCATTGGCGGGACATTCCGGGCAACACGATGTCAAACTTCAAGGGCTTTCCTATCATATCTGTGTGCAACCATTGCGAAATGAAGCGCACCAAATCATAGGGGTAATCGGCATTGGATTCGATATATCGGATCGCAAACTTGCCGAGGCCAAGCAGGTCGAACTGGCTCTGGAGCGGGAACGGTTCAACCTGCTGGAAGAATTTGTAGGGGAGATTTCGCACGATTTCAAAACACCCCTGACCGTTATCAACACAAATGTCTATTTGCTGGAAAGAAGCGCAAGAACTGATCAGGAACACACTCTTTTGCAGACCATCAAAAGTCAGGTTGCCCGTATGAATCAATATGTGCAGGATATTCTATCGTTGTGCCGTATGGAGCGAGAACCCACTGCCCCGAAAGAGCCTGTCCAGATCAACGATGTATTGCGCACAACGCATGAAAGCCTCAGCGCACGGGCCGCAACGAAGCATCTGGAAATAAAAACAGAGTTTTCCAATGACGTCCCGATCATGAAGGGAGACATAAATCTGTTGTATCGGGCGTTCATGAATATCCTTTCCAATGCAGTGAACTACACGGAAAACGGGGGACAAATCACTCTGCGTACCCGTATTGAGGATCATGAAACAGTGGTCGAAGTGCAGGATAACGGAATCGGCATTGCAAAGGAAAGCCTCCCCTTTATTTTTGATCGTTACTATCGGGGACAGGAAGGAAAAGAAGTCAATACCAGTGGCTCTGGTTTGGGTCTCACAATTACCAGAAAGATCATTGGTGCGCATGGTGGGCATATCGAGGTAGAAAGCGAAATCAATCACGGTAGCCTGTTCCGAATATCGTTCCCTATAGCTGAACCCGGTTAGGAGATAACCGGGTGGACTGATTTGGCCTCTATTCCGGGAAATGCTGGCACATGGCATCTCTGGCAATACCACAAAATTCCTACGGAATTTATCCTCTTTTTACCTCTCTCTACCGAACAAACGCGCTATAATTTCGCATAGCTGGAAAGAGAGTTCCTACATGCCTATCAAATTCAAGGAAATGCCGACAACGTTCTACATTGGGCGGCACTATGACACGGAAGCTGAACGGCCTACCGACGAACCGGTCTATTATGATTCACGCGATCTGACAACTCATGCTGTCGTCGTCGGGATGACTGGCAGCGGAAAAACGGGGTTGTGTATTTCTCTGCTGGAAGAAGCCGCGCTGGATAACATCCCGGCGATCATCATTGACCCGAAGGGCGATATTACCAATCTGCTGTTGACTTTCCCGCAATTGCGCGCAGAAGATTTCCGCCCCTGGATAAATGTTGATGATGCACGCCGTGAACACCTTGAACCTGATGATTACGCGGTGAAAATTTCCGAACGCTGGCGTACCGGACTGGCAGAATCCGGGATTGTTCCGGGACGCTTGCAGGCATACAGGAATGCGGCGGAGTTCGCTATTTATACCCCCGGTTCGGATGCGGGCTTGCCCGTGAGCATCGTCGATTCGTTGCAAGCCCCGCGTGAAGGCTGGATAGGCTACGAGGAATCCCACCGCGAACGCATCAACGGAACGGTGACTGCGCTCCTTGCATTGATCGGTAAAAATGCCGATCCAGTCAAGGATCGGGAACACGTCCTGATTGCCAACATCTTTGAGCAGGCATGGAAAGAGGGGCGTAACCTCACGCTGGAAGATGTGATTCTGCAAATCCAGTCGCCGCCGTTCAGTAAACTCGGTGTGTTCGAGATCGATACCTTCTTCCCGCAAAAGGATCGCTTCAAACTCGCCCAGGCGATGAACCAGATTATCGCCGCACCCTCCTTCCAGACATGGATGCAGGGTGAACCACTGGATATGGGCAGTATGCTTTATAACCACGAAGGCAAGCCGCGCGTTTCCATCTTCTATATTGCGCATCTGAACGAAGCCGAGCGCATGTTCATGATGACGCTACTACTGGAAAACATGCTCTCGTGGATGCGCACCCTTGACGGTACAACCAGCCTGCGCGCCTTGATGTATATTGATGAAGTCTTCGGCTATTTCCCGCCTGCGCCGCATAACCCACCGACCAAAGGACCATTGCTGCGTTTGCTCAAACAGGCACGTGCTTTCGGAATTGGTATGGTGCTGGCGACCCAAAACCCGGTTGACCTGGATTACAAGGGACTCTCCAACGCCGGAACGTGGTTCATTGGCAAATTGCAGACCGATGGTGATAAGAAGCGCATTCTCGGCGGTTTGGAAGCAGCAGCTACAACGCAAACACAGTTCGATCTCAAAAAACTGGATAAACTGCTCGGACAACTCGATCAACGTGTTTTTGTGATGAACAACATCCACAACCCGGATGGACCAGTGGTATTCAACACCCGTTGGTCAATGAGTTATCTGCGTGGTCCGCTTACCCGCCAGCAGGTTCGTATGTTGATGGAGCCGCTACGTAAGGCTCAAGGCGTTGTTACGCGCGAATATGCGCGGGAATACACCCCTGTCGAAGGCGTTCCGGCGACTCCACCGCCGCCACCTGCCGTAGTTCCGCCTTCGCCGTTCACAACCTTCAATAATCCGGCGACAGGCTTGTTCAGCGGAACACGCGCCATGAGTCCGACACCAGGCGGAAATACAGGCGCATCCCGTCCCGTCCCGCCAAGTGTCCCGGAAGCTCCCACAGGAAATACTGGCAGAGGAGTACCACCGCCACCGAGCGCACCGGAAGAAGGCCTGCCACAACGTACCAGCACATTTGGTGCATCATTCCTGAATCCAACACCTGTTGCGCCACAGACACCGCTTCCCGGCCCGGTCATCCCTGAACCGCCCTTAAATGCTATCCCGGATATTCCGCAGAACACCGCGCCGCGCCCCACCAGCCAGATGGTATCGCCAGAGCCATCCAATACACGCCCGCCGAACGTCCCGGATAATTACCAGCGGACACCTGCCGGAATCGGGAATGTCAGCATTGCGCAATATTTTGTTCCGGCTCGAACAGCATTGGGTGAATCGCTCAAACAGTGGGAACAGAAATTTGGCATCCAGGCACTCGATGTGAAAGGGGATACGATTCTCTATCGTCCGGTGCTGCTCGGACAGGCAATGGCACGCTATCTGGATCGCAAAGCGAGCGTACAGGAAGATCAACTGCACAGCTATCAAGTGCCAGATGTTGGACAGGCGGGATTCGTCAACTGGGATCAGTTCAAAACGTTACCTATCGATCCAAACTCGATTCTGAGTGGGCCGCCAGATAATGCGTGGTTTGGTGAAATTTCTCCCGGTCTGGCAGATTCCAAACGGTTGAACGCGCTCAAAGCCGAAATGATCGATCACGTCTATCGCACTGCAGCGATCACCCTGTTCTACAATTCCACCCTCGATCTGTATGGTACGGCTAACGAAACAAAGCGCGATTATTCGATCCGGTTGCAGGGCAAGGCACGTGAAGCGCGGGATGTCGAAATCGAGAAGGTCACCGCCAAATATGATAATGAACTGGAACGGCTGGACGCCCGCCTGAAGAAGGAAATGCGGGAGCATAACACCGATTTGCGCGCGCTAGATAACCTGCGCCGTGAAGAGACCTATACCACTGGCGAAGCTGTGTTTGGCCTGATGCGTGGTCGTCCGACCTATACGCTCTCCCGTATGAGCCGCGCCCGTCGCTACAAGGACTCGATGCAGGAACGCGCCTTTGCAAATGAGCAGGTCATCACGGAATTGGAACAGGCACTGGACGCCAAACAGGAAGAACTGCGCGAAGCCTTGAACGCGGTCAACGCAAAATGGGCAAAGATTGCCGGAACTATCGAGGAGACGAAAATTACGCCTTTTAAGAAGGACATCACTGTACAACTCTTCGGGATAGGCTGGATTCCCGTCTGGAGCGTGACGCTGAACGGTCAACCAACATTGCTCCCGGCGACATGATGCGGTTCAAACGCTCTCGCTTGATTGCAGGCGCGGTGGTCATCCTTGTTGTGCTGACCATCGCCCTCCTCGCAGATTTACGATTTCACGGGTTGGCATGGCGCATCTTCTACGCCTTTACCGGAGAAGAAGCGCCAATTGGTCAACTCAATGGCATGGTACAAGTCGTAGGCAACCTGACCCGGCAATTGCCCGCTGTATCATCTAACCCGGCGGGCGAAACGCTTCCCAATATGGACGGCGTGAATACCTTTCTTGAGGATGAGGTGGAACCTGCCAAACGTGAACGCCAGCTACAGATGATCAAAGAAGCAGGGTTCGGCTGGATTCGCCAGCAGTTCCGCTGGGACGATCTGGAAATCAGCGCACGCGGTGATTTCATGGATCGACGTAACCAGCCTGTTGTCAGCGCCTGGGATAAGTATGACAACATTGTCCGCCTTTCCGAAAAATATGGCATAAACATCATGGCGCGGCTTGGCAGTCCACCGAAGTGGAGCCAGGTCGAAGGCGCGTTGCCGGGTTACGAGCCACCCATAAACTATGACGACTTCGTAAACTATGCCAAAGCCATCGCCGCGCGCTATCGCGGACGGATTAGGTACTATCAGGTCTGGAACGAGCCAAACCTCTACCCGGAATGGGGCAATCTTGCGCCAAACCCCGAAGCCTATACCGATTTGCTTTGCAAGACCGCAAAAGCATTGAAGGAAGTTGATCCGGGAAATATAGTTATCATGGGTGCGCTCGGCCCGACTTTTGAAATCAGCGAGCGCAACCTGACCGATTACCTCTATCTACAACGGATGTACGATGCTGGTGCGGGCAAGTGCTTCGATATTCTGAGTGTGCAGGGCTACGGCTTGCGTAGCAGTCCCGCCGATCAGCGGATGCGGGCGACATTCATCAACTTCAATCATCCGCTGTATCTGCGCGAAATCATGGTGAATAACGGGGATGCAGCAAAGCCAATCTGGATCAGCGAAATGGCGTGGAATCCTGTGTCAGACACGCCAGACATCAAAGATCGGGAACGCTATGGTAGCGTCACCGACGAGCAGGCAGCCCGATACAGCATCGAAGCATGGGAACGCATCCGACACGAATGGAAATGGGTCGGCGTGGTTAATTACTGGTTTTTCAAGCGCGCGGGTGATTCTGAAAAAGATCAGACTTCGTATTACTTCCGCATGGTTGAGCCAGATTTCACACCACGTCCGGTATATGATGCGTTCAAGGTATATTTAGGCGGACCTAAACCGTAACGGGTCTGTGGCAGTTCGCCTTATATCAGTGCTGGATGCGGAACTCTTCCGGCGCAAAATCCAGCGTCGCAAAATAGTCCGCCACCGTTTCGGCGCGTCGAATAAGGCGGACACTCCCATCCACACATAACAGCAGTTCTTTGGGGCGTAGCCGACCATTGTAGTTGAAACCCATCGCGTGTCCATGCGCACCGGTATCGTGAATGATCATCAAATCGCCAATGTCGGCGCGCGGCAGGCGTCGTTGAATTGCGAATTTGTCGTTGTTCTCGCACAATGCTCCAACCACATCCACCGTTTCCGTTGATCCCTCTATCGTTTTCCCAAAAATATCGATGTGATGATAGGCTCCATACATTGCGGGGCGCATCAACGCCGACATGCTGGCGTCTACACCGATATAGGTACGATAGGTCTCTTTACGATTGATTACTCTGGTCACGAGTACCCCATGCGATCCAGTCATATAGCGTCCGCTCTCCATCAGAAGACGCGGCGCAAATCCATATCGCGACTGATGATTTCGCATCATATTCCCAACCTCTGCCCCAAGTGTGTGTATATCCAGGGCAGCATCCTCCGGGCGATATGGAATCCCCAGTCCGCCACCCATATTGATAAATTCAAGATGGATGTGCAGTTGTTCTGTGAGCAAGTTTGTCTTGTCCAGAAGCAACCGCACCGTTTGCAGCATATGGCGATAGTTCAGATCATTAGAGGCAACCATCGCATGTAGCCCAAAGCGTTTTATACCAAGCGTTTGCGCCCGTCGATAGGTGTCAATGAGTTGAGTTTCGCTAATGCCGAATTTGGCTTCAGCAGGATTGCCAATAATCTTGTTCCCAAAAGGTAACTGTCGCGGGGTGAGGCGGAAAGACAAAAGTGCAGGAGCAGGATCAAGTTTCGAGAGCAGCGAAGTATCATCGAGGTTGAGAATTGCCCCTCCATTTCGTTGTGCCGCTTGAAATTCTTCGGCGGTGGTATTGTTTGAGGTGAAGAGAATATCCTCACCGGTAGCGCCGACCTGCCTACTGAGCAACAATTCCGGGATTGAACTGCAATCGAAGCCGAACCCCATTTCGCGCATGATCGCCAGGATATGCGGATTGGGCAGCGCTTTCACGGCGAAATATTCTCGAAACCCGGCGACTCCTGCAAACGCATCCTTGAGCGTTTTCCCTGTTTCCCGAATGCCGCTTTCGTCGTAGAGATGAAATGGCGTCCCGAAATGAGCGGCAACCTCTGGCAACAAGGGCGACAAACGCTGTATAAAAGCACTGCTCATTGGCATAAACAGATCAACCTTTGGATATCTGAAAGGGACGAATCCCGTTTTATGAATTATATTCCAGAAATATCAAAATTAAACGAATTATATTAAACAAAACAGCGTTTTGAGTTTAAATAACGGAATTTTGTTTGGGCAAATTCACCACCATCCGGGGTTGCAATTTAATCTCACATCCTTTAGTATGTATCCTATGCAAGCAAACACAACCCTGTCAGATAATTCCATAGCAATGATGTGTTGTTGTTGTAAGATGCACAGTGGTTTACCTCTGTGTCGTCCGGCTACGCATGGTTAACGCGCGAAAATTCGCCAGTAATCACAAGCCCCGGTCACACGAGACCGGGGCTTTTTGTTGAAATTGACAGGAAATGATCAGATGAGTGCAACGAACGCGATGTGTATGGTTTGTATTTGTAAGATGTGCTGCTGTGAGAACCCGGCGCACCGCGTGGCCTTGCCCTGATAACGAACCTGACAACGGGTAGTTACAGAAAGCTCCGGGTCAACGCGCCGGAGCTTTTGTTTTATAGGTATAAAGAAGGAATCGGTATGACAGTCCCAATTGCAGCAGAAGAATTTCAACGGCTGAATACAGAATTCGAGGCAGGTTCGCCACAGGACGTGTTGCGCTGGGCGGTGCAGACGTTCGGGCAGAAACTCGCTGTCGTAACGAGTTTCCAGCCTACCGGGATCGTTACGCTGCATATGTTAAGCGAAATTGATCCGACTATCCCCGTATTGACACTCGATACGGGGCTTCTTTTCCCCGAAACGTATACATTGATCGATCAGCTACAGGCACGGTTGAATCTGAACCTGATTCGCGTCAAGCCTGCGCAAAACGTCGAAGAGCAGGCCGCGACTTATGGCGCGGAACTCTGGGCGCGCGAACCCGATAACTGCTGCAACCTTCGCAAGACGATCCCGCTGGATAAGGCACTCGCCGGATACAGCGCGTGGATCACGGGATTGCGCCGCGATCAATCGTCCGGGCGTTCCAACGTCCAGATCGTCGATTGGGATAAGAAGTACGACATGGTGAAGCTCTGCCCGTTTGCGACATGGACAGAGGACATGATGTGGACATACATCCACGCTCACGAATTGCCCTATAACACCCTGCACGATCAGGGTTATCCAAGCATTGGCTGTCTGCCCTGCACCAAAGCCGTCGATCCGAATAGCACGGATAAGCGTGCCGGACGCTGGTCGAATACAGGCAAGACCGAATGCGGTATTCACGTACAAATTCCGAATTTATCAAATAACCAACCCCAACAGGAGATTAAGGCTTGACAACTCAGACCACACAACAGGGCTTCACCGTCTGGTTTACCGGGCTTTCCGGCGCGGGCAAAACAACGATTTCGGTTGCGCTGGAGAAAATCCTGCGTGCGCGCGGCGTCAAGGTCGAACGGCTGGACGGCGATGTGGTGCGCGAAGGACTGACGCGCGATCTCGGCTTCAGCAAGGAAGACCGGGATAAGAACATCGAGCGCGTGACGTTCGTTGCAAAAATGCTCTCGCGGAATGGAGTGGGTGTACTTTCCGCGTTCATCTCGCCATATCGCGCCGCCCGCGACAAGGTACGCGCCGAATCCACCAATTTTATTGAAGTCTTTGTTTCCACCCCGATTGAAGTTTGTGCCGAACGCGATGTGAAGGGCATGTATGCCAAAGCGTTCGCCGGAGAAATTAAGAATTTTACAGGCGTGAGCGATCCCTACGAAGCGCCGGAGAATCCCGAAATCACAATTGCCACAGTCGGCGAATCGGTAGAAGCGAGTGCCGCGCGCGTTATCCGTTATTTGGAAGAGAAGAATCTGATCCCGCGTATCGTCACGGTAGATGTTCCACAAACGGTTGATGCCAGCGAAGAACCCGCAGTCGATACCAGCAAGCTGATCAAGCCGCATGGTGGATTCCTCGTCAACCGTGTTCTGACGGGTGATGCCCGCAATGAAGCACTTGAACGCGGGCAAACCCTCCAAAAGATCGCCCTGACCGATGTCAATATCGCCGATTTGGAAATGATCGCGGGTGGCGGACTCAGCCCGCTGACCGGATACCTCGAACGCGCCGATTATGAAACAGTGGTCAGGGAATTACGGTTGGCGAACGGTCTGCCCTGGTCAATCCCGGTGACACTGGCGATTGACGAAGAACAGGCCAGGACAATCCCGGTAGGCAGCGAAGTCGCTCTCACCGAAAACCGTGCCGATGGCACGCACATTCTGGCGATTCTCAAAGTTCACGACAAATATACCTATGACCGCGAAGTCGAAGCGCAGAACGTCTATAAGACGACAGAAACTGCACACCCCGGCGTCGCCCGCTTATATAAGCAGGGATCGGTACTGCTCGGCGGCCCGATTTGGTTGATCGACTGGCCGGAACGTACCCGTACTGAATTCGCTGACTTGCGCTATACGCCCGCACAAAGCCGCCGTATCTTCGCGGAACGTGGTTGGCGTCGTGTCGTTGGTTTCCAGACGCGCAACCCGATTCACCGCGCACACGAATATATTCAAAAGACGGCGCTCGAAGTCGTTGATGGTCTGCTGCTACAACCACTCGTCGGCGAAACAAAATCCGACGATGTGCCAGCCGCTGCTCGTGTCGAAAGTTACCGCGCGATCCTCGACGCCTACTATCCAAAGTCGCGCGTACTGCTTGGCGTCTTTCCGGCGGCGATGCGTTATGCAGGCCCACGCGAGGCTGTCTTCCACGCCATCGCCCGCAAGAACTATGGTTGCTCACACTTCATCGTCGGACGTGACCATGCCGGGGTTGGTAAATATTATGGTTCATACGATGCTCATCACATCTTCGATCAGTTCAAGCCAGAGGAAATCGGAATAACGCCGCTCTTCTTTGAGCATACCTTCTATTGTAAGCGCTGTAGTGCTGTCGTCAGTGCGAAAACATGCCCGCACGGACCGGAAGACTATATCGTTCTCAGTGGAACACAGGTACGCGAAAAGCTGGCGCGCGGCGAAAATCTCCCGGTAGAGTTCTCGCGCCCGGAAGTCGCAGAAATACTGCGGCGTGAATACCAGAGGCAAGCACTCGAAAAGGAAGAAGTGAAATAATGAATCGGTTTCTCAAACTCTCTGCATTGATCGTCGTTCTCGCCGCGCTGGTACTCTCCAGCGCAGGCACAACTATCCGCAGTTATGCGCAGGCCGCAACGCCCGCGCCGACTGCGGCAGCGACAGACGCCGCGTCCCCATTCCCAACTGTGAAGGATGGAACGCTGCCACCGGAAGCAACGCTGACCCTCGCCGGGTTCGCTGTTCCGCGTGAAGCCTATGCAGAGATTCTCCCGCTTTTCAAGAAATATTGGTTCGAGAAAACCGGG
>CAYSOC010000034.1:0-2464 GCA_964432445.1 uncultured Anaerolineaceae bacterium | reverse complement strand
CAAACCCTGACCTTCAAGGAATCATATGAAGCATCGGGTGCGCAGTCCCGCGCGGTGGTCGGCGGACTCAAAGCCGACTTCGTAGCGCTCTCGCTGGAAGCCGACGTGACACGTATCGCCAACGCCAAGCTGATCACCTATGACTGGAAGAACACGCCATATAAGGGCGCAGTGAGTTCCTCGGTTGCAGTTTTGACCGTCCGCAAGGGTAACCCGAAGGGCATCAAGGATTGGGCTGATCTGGCAAAGGCAGGTGTGGAAATCATTACCCCGAACCCGGCAACCAGCGGCGGCGCACAGTGGAACCTGCTGGCGGCTTATGGTGCAGCCAGGCGTGGCAAAGTCGCGGGCTACGAGAAGGGTGACGAAGGGGCGTTCAAATTTCTGACCGAAGTCGTCAAGAACATCGCAGTGCTGGATAAAGACGGACGCGAGAGCTTCCTGACCTTCCAGAAAGGCGTTGGCGATGTGGCGATCACCTACGAAAACGAAGCCTATGCAGGCATCGCAGCGGGCGATACCAGCTTCGAGATCATCTATCCGACCTCGACCATCTTCATCGAGAACCCCGGCGCATATGTAGACGTATATGCAAAGGAAAATAACGTCCTCCCGGCGGCAAAGGCACTCGCTGAGTTCGTGCTGACCGCCGACGCGCAGCGTATTTTTGCAAAGAAGGGTTTCCGTCCCCTCTCTGCCGATTTGCTCAAGGAACCAGATAACGTTAAGAAGTTCCCGGCAATCACCGATCTGTTCACTATCGAAGAGTTTGGTGGATGGCCGAAGGTCAGCAAGGAACTCTTCGGTGATGCTGGCAAGATCAGCAAACTGATCATCGACACGAAAGGTAAATAAGTGGCGGATTTGCGTTCGATTCCGGCGCAACCAAATATCAAGACGGTGGGGGATGTCGTTGCAGTAGATACTGGCGTCCCCCGCCAGCCTCGTTTCAATCGGGGGGCATGGAGTCTGCGCCTGATGGCAATCAGCTATCTTGCGCTGTTTATCCTTGTGCCTCTGGTTGTGATCATGATACAGGGCTTTCACGAAGGCATTGAAAGTTTCATCAATAATGTCACCCGTCCGGCGGCGCTGCACGCATTGGGGTTAACGCTTTCAACTGCCGCAATCATGGTGGTCATTAATGCAATTATGGGGACGTTGACAGCATACGTCCTCGTTGCTTATAAATTCCCCGGTAAAGCATTGCTGAATGTGATTGTCGATCTGCCATTGGCAATCCCGCCACTCGTTACAGGTGTGATGCTGGTGCTGCTCTACGGCCCGCAGACGGTTATCGGTACATTTTTTAGTCAGCTTGGGATAAAGATTATTTACGCGCCGCCGGGAATCATCATTGCGCTGTTGTTCCTCGCCTACCCCTCGGTGATTCGCGCAGTCCAGCCGATCATGGCAGCGCTGGATGCCAACCAACAGGAAGCCGCGCATACACTCGGTGCTTCCGGCTGGACGACATTCCGCCGCGTAATTTTCCCGGAACTCGCCCCGGCAATTCTCACCGGATCGCTTGTGAGTTTTGCGCGTTCGCTTGGTGAATTTGGTTCAGCGATCATCGTCGCGGGCAATATTCCGCTGAAGACACAGACCGCGACGGTATACGTTTATGGACAGGTCGAGGGTGACAATCTGGCAGCCGCCAGCGCGGTGTCGTGCATTCTGCTGTTCATCGCTTTCGGCGTAACATTGCTGGTTGATCTGGCCTTGCGCCGTGAACCGCAGGGAGCGAGTCATGCGTGAAGTGCGCGTCAATCGCCCCATTCAATTTGCTATCCTGTTCCTTGTATTGGGCTATGCGGCGATTCTGCTCTTTGCGCCGATAGTAGCGATTATTGGAGAGGCATTGAGTCGAGGCTGGCTGGCGCTGGTGACTGCGCTCTCCGTGCCAGATGTTGCGCTGGCGCTTCGTCTGACTTTCTTCACGGCAGCGATTGCGGTAGTAATTAATACTATTGCTGGAATTCTATTGGCATGGGTATTGGTGCGCCATCGTTTTCCGGGTCGGCGCTTTCTGGATGCGATGGTTGATCTGCCATTTGTGTTCTCACCCGTGATCATCGGCTACGCCCTGATTGTGTTGTTCGGGCGCGGCGGCTGGATCAAAACGCCATTTCCCATTGTCTTCGCTATTCCAGGCATCATCCTTGCCACCGTTTTTGTGACACTGCCTTTTGTGGCGCGTGAAATTCAGCCCATTCTGGTGGCACTGGCAAAGGAACAGGAAGAAGCGGCGTTTACCCTCGGCGCGGGGCGCTGGCTGACCTTCAAACGTGTGATTTTGCCGCAAATCTGGCGGGCGTTGCTCTACGGTGTAGCGCTAACATTCGCCCGTGCGATTGGCGATTTTGGCGCGGTGACTGTTGCAGGTGGCGGTATCCAGCGCGAAACCGAAACGGCAACGATTTATCTATTTCGGGCTTTTAATGATCGGAATCCTTCGGGCGCG
>CAYSOC010000033.1:0-44118 GCA_964432445.1 uncultured Anaerolineaceae bacterium | reverse complement strand
AAACGAGCAACATCATCGTGCTTTACTTGCAGCCATCTGTCAGGGCGACCAGGACGCGATGCGGGAACTGTACGCCTTGCACGGGTTGCCTGTGCTGTCATTCCTTGTCAATCGTCTTGGCGACAATGCACTGGCAGAGGAAGTTTTGCAGGATGTGATGCTGGCGGTCTGGAAAGGGGCGTGCAAATTTCGCGGCGAAAGTTCTGTGCGAACGTGGCTGCTCTCGATTGCACATCATAAAGCAGCCAATGTACGCCAGCACCGTGTTCATCAACAGGAAACGCTGGATGAACAACTCGCAGACTATACACAAATTGAAACGCTCCTGCGGATGGATGATGTTGCCGAAATTCAGGAATCGATCCAGCAACTGCCCGCTGTCCAGATCGAAACGCTGGAATTGATTTTTTATCATGAACTTTCCGGGACACAAGCTGCCAGTGTCCTGAATATCCCACTCAGTACCGTCAAAACGCGGCTCTATCGCGCGCTGGATACCCTGCGAAAACTGATTAAAAAGGAGGAAATGCCCGATGTGTGATCGCTGGCAGATTATTCAGTATGCTACTAACCAACTCTCTAAAGATGAGCGCATAGCAGTCGAAAACCATTTGCGCGAATGCGCGGAATGCCGGGCATTTCTACGCGAATGTCAAACCTTGCGGGTTGCGGTGAAAAACAAAGCGCAGGCACGAGTCAGTCATTTGCCACCATTACGAATAGCACAATTCAAGGAGGAAAAAAAATTGCTTGTCAAGCAAAAACGTTCTTCGATTGATCGCGTATCAGCTTACGCCTTTGGGTTTGCTCTGGTTGCATCAATTATCATGATGATGTTTATGTTGTCGCGGGTGTCTGGTCCAAACTTGCAAGGCGTCCGGTTCGCGCCATTTATCCAGATCACAAACACACCAATGATGCCTCCAATCATATTAGGACCAATCCCATCGCCGCTAATTTCGCCGTCTGCGAACATAACACCCACCACAGTAATCCCTTTTACGGGTTTTCGCGGAACGATTCATATGCGATTCAAATTAGTTATTACGACTGACAACGACAAGACGCCATCTGAAGACTGGCAATTATATCTGTGGAACGATCTCCAATCAGAGAGCAGTCGATGGGAACTGTATCGTACCTGTAAAGACTCGCCCATTTCTCCTCACAACCCGACGAGCCAGGCAGAACTGGAAAAAATTGGCGCGATGGCGTTCCTTAATGGACCAATGTTCGAGCGTTGCCTGAAACCCTGGACGATCCAGGTTCGCAACGGGATTGATGTCCAGACTGTTGACTTGCGTAGAGGAAACCCGGATTACCTAAAGCCGGATGATCAAACAGCCTTTTTATTCATAGGTGGATTTACGGCAAGTATGCCAGGTTACCCTGTAGAAGTGCGTTCTGCGATCATTGATCCGGACTATAGCGAATTGATACGCAAACTGACCGAAATGCGCTATGAGAATATTCGACAGACAGGTACAGAAATTATCGCAGGACGCAAGACTGTTATGTTCGAGATGACTTCGCAACTTTCTAAAACTTCCATTCCACCTGGCGCGGTAGAAGAACTCAGTCGCACAATTTGGGTTGATCCCGAAACCCATGTGATTATGGGATCGGAAAGTCTGGATAAAAATGGCGTTTCCATCCTCGCATGGGCATTCACGGATTTTGAATTGAATCCGCAACTTACGCCGAATTTATTTCGCATCACCGACCCGAAACAGCCTACAAAGATGCCAACATTCGATCTAACTGGTTGGCCGACTATTGATCGAACGGCGGTAGGGAATTAGCCGCGTGCAAGCTGTGCCACTGCGCCCTGTAATGCTGGTGTGGTGGCGATGAAATCGACATCCATGATTGACCAGCGTTCACCGCTGTAACGGGTCACGACGCCGCCAGCCTCCCGCACGATCAGCGCCGCTGCTGCACAATCCCAGGGCGAAATATTCTGATGGACATAAATATCTGTCCAGCCCGCCGCAACATAGCAAATTCCCAATGCTGCACTACCGATGGAACGGAACGAGCGGCAGGCATTCCCAAATCGCGCCGCCATCTCGAAGGCTTTTTTGCGCAATCCCGGCGAACGCGGCCAATCACACGACGCAACTGCATCGATCAATTCCGCACGATTGCTGACTTGTATTGGTTTCTCGTTGAGAGTTGCGCCCAACCCTTCCCCGGCGGCAAACACATTACCGCGCATCGGGTCAACAATCGCACCCGCCAATAATTGCTGTCCCTGTGCCACTGCTACCGAAACGCAGTAGTTCGGATTGCCAAGCTGGAAGTTCGTCGTACCATCCAGCGGATCGATGATCCACCAATAATCGGTTGGGACACGCCACGCCGACAGATTTTTGGCATCGGCGCTTTCCTCGGTCAACACCTGATGATTGGGAAAAGTGGATTGAATCACATTCAAAATCGCTTTTTGCGATGCGAAATCGGCATCGGTGACGAAATCCCGAAAGCCTTTGGTTGTGACTTCGCGGGGGTGCAGGCTGGCTTCGCGGATGGCTTCTGCCCCGGCGGTAGCCGCTTGTATTACATAGTTGAGGAAAATCTGGTTGTCCATAACGCCCTTCTAAAAACGCGCCGGAATATTGTGCCTGAGCAGTGTTAAGAAAAGCAACCTTGCCAGACCTTTACATTTTCCTTTATAATGCGACAGGTTTGGAATGTGACAGGACACGGATTGAAGAATGATTGAAGCTGGCGATCTCAAGAGGGGCGTAACCCTTAAAATTGACGGGCGGTTGCTCCGCGTATTGGATACCGATTATAACAAGCCGGGGCGCGGTACGGCCTCGATGGGTACGACTCTGCTGGATATTCGCACAGGGCAGACTTCCAAGCGGATTTTCTCCGCTGCCGAACGCCTTGAAGACATCTTCGTAGACACCGAAGAAGTCGAATATCTCTATGGCGATGGCGATACCCTACACTTTATGAATACCACGACCTACGAACAGTACGAAGTAACACGTTCGCTCTTCGGTGACAATGCACTCTTCCTGAAGGAAAACCTTCAGATCGAATTGAAGTCCTATGAAGGCACACCAATTGACTATGCACTGCCGATGACTGTCACCTATAAAGTGACAGACGCCGATGTTGCCGTCGCTGGTGATACTTCGGGCGCAGTCACGAAGCTCTGCACGACGGAAACCGGGTTGAAGGTCAAAGTCCCCAACTTCGTCAATGTTGGCGACACGATCAAGGTTGACACCCGCGACGGCTCATATCTGACGCGCGTCTAGTGGATTCAGCCTTCCATGTGCTGCTCAAACAGCGCACGGTGAGGGAAGACAAGTTGCTCCTGCTGGCGGATGCCGCGTTCCAGCGCGTGACGGTTTGCACGCTCGAAATCGAGATGCAGGTCACGCGCTATTTTTATTTGGTAGGCCGCTGGCTCCAGCGAGTACAGCGCAATGGCAACGGTATAGCTTCCGGGGACGATCACCAGCCAGTTGCCAATGGTGATTTTGCGCGACAGTGGTTTGAGGTCACTCCGCGTTTGACGTACCATGTGCAATGCCTGCAAAATCTGTGTGACCGAACCTTCTGGCATGGGGGTATTTCCCTGTACCGTGATCGGATCGGCACTGGTGTAATCATAGATTGCAAAAGCCAGCGTATGCGCCTCGTAATGCTGTTTCAAAAAAGTCGTATGTCCGGGGCGGGCGACAGATTGCCATGCCTGCGAGTTTGGATCACGCGCCAGCATACGCTCGATAATGATGATTTTTTCGTTGTAATGGGCATAGAGCGAAGAGAATTGTACGCGGTTAATATTCCCCGACGCAAAATCATTGGCAACCTGCATCGTTTTTTCACGGAGTCGGGTCAACGCACCCTCGGCCTGCAACCGATCTTCGGTGGTGGCGATTGCAGAGGGAATAGGCGCAGAGATAGGCCCACCGCGTGGGCGGGGTGCGGTTGGTTCGAGCGCATCCGGGGCGGCGACAGGCGCAGGCGGCACAGGACGAACCGGCGATTCCGCAGGAATTACAATAACGGATTTGGCTGGTGCTGCTTCAATATTCTGGTCGACTGTTTGCTTTTGCAATTTATCGGCCTGATCCAGCAACCGCCGGAGCAGCGATTTCGGTTCGTTCCCACGATCCTTGAGCATCCGCGATTCCCCATAATATATTTTTAGATGAATGTATTCATGATAACAGAAAATATGAATGGTGACAGCATAACTTGAGTACCCTGACAAATTTTTATCAACTTCGTAAGCTGGTAGTAACCGATGCAGAATCTCTTCATGAAACGTGTTGGTCACGATCCTCGCTGGATGCAGTGCGGGAAATGCTGGAACGGGTGTTGAAAATGGCTGAACAGGGACGCGCCATCGGGCTGGTGGCGACGGTCAATGATTGTGCGATTGGCTATGCCCAGTTGACCAAATGGCCGCAGGTTGCCGAAATCAGCGATCTGATCATCACTGAGAATCTTCGCAATCGCGGAATCGGTTCGGCAATGATCAAATATTTGATCGAGGAGGCAGGGCGCTGGAATATGCCTGCTGTAGAAATCGGTTCGGCATTAAGCAACACCGGAGCGCTCACGCTCTATAAACGGCTTGGGTTCATCGAAAACCGCAGGCTGGAGCTAAATCTTGAGCATGGACTGGAAACGGTTGTTTATTTGAAGATGCCTCTCAAATCCGCCTAAGTTAATTCAACGCCGCCGAACTATAAATGGTGTTGAAATCTTCGCTGAAAATCACCACGCTTCGATACCGATTCAATTGCAATTCTGGCGGGATTTCATAATTCTGATTGCCGAGCGTGCCTTTGAGGGTGCTGACACGGAAATAATCCCCGGCTTTGACCTCGGCGGCAGTCTTTGGGGTTGGGTTGATGCAAAGGTATACAGCTAGCCCCGGCCCATTGACGATTGAAAATTCATCGAAGCGCAAAATTAGTTCGTTGTTGGAGGCATTGCGATAAATCGTTGCGCGCCCTTTTGCCGAATGAATGGCATCAATTTCGATGAATTGCCCCCCCTTTACCGCTTGCGATACGCTGCTGGGTGTCGGGAAATCCTGTGTTGGCGCGGGGATAGCTGTTTTCAGGGCAAAGTAGGCCGTACCAACTGCGTTTGCGCCTTGTGTACGCCGAATTTGGATGAGCGCGTTTTGCTGGTTCTGATTCAGATCAGAAAAATCCAGCCCGGTGGTACGTAACACAATGAATGTACGCCACACCGGATAGGTGAACAACCCGATCACAACCAACGCGCCCAGTAAGAGTAAACCCCAATTCGGACGATACCGCATAAACCCTCGTTCTTGAATGTTCGAGGGCTTATTTTATCACATTGAGTGATACGAACACTTTAGACGAAAGACATTACGTGTAGTGGATGGCGTAGTGCAGCATGATCAAACCGTTGTTATAGATTTTGCTATCCAGCAGCGAGAGGCCGACCTCTTTTGTACTCTTGCCGAAGAGCGGAATCCCTTTCCCGAAAATAACCGGATT
This sequence comes from uncultured Anaerolineaceae bacterium, assembly GCA_964432445.1. Classification (GTDB taxonomy): domain Bacteria; phylum Chloroflexota; class Anaerolineae; order Aggregatilineales; family UBA2796; genus JBBRMW01. The sequence goes on along the minus strand of CAYSOC010000033.1, from coordinate 38,608 downwards.
CAGTTTGATGATCAATTCATCAATCAGTTGCTGATCCAGTAGCGACCCTGCCAAATCCCCGCCACCGCACAACCAGATCGGTTTTCCTGGTTGTTGTTTCAGACGTTGTACGAATTGCGGCGCATCCTCTCGAACCACCTGCAAACGCTCATGCTGATAATCCTGCATACTTTTGGAAAAGACGTAGTTCATCATTGGATTCGGATATGGGGCGGGTTCGCCGGGTATTCCGCCGTGATTAAAACCCCATTCATAGGTGCGCTTGCCCATCAGCATAGTATCGAACATGCTCAGGCTGGCGATGAAATCTGGAATATAATGCCCTTCTATCAGAAAGCCATCGACAGATTCATCTTCATGAGCAATATAGCGATCCAGCGTCATAGCGACATAGTAGATTAGTTTGCGTGCTTCAGGTTGCATAGGGTTATTTCTCCTCTTTTGGGATCATTGTAGAGGAGAGAACCGCGCCCGTATTGGAAAAATTTCAACTATTCGGAAACTGGTAAATTCAAACGATGTTCGGGATGCTGTGGGGCGTAAAGCGTAGGGCTGATCCCCGCGAACGCTTGAAAATCATTAATCAGATGCGATTGATCAAAATAGCCGCAACTCAGCGCAATATCTGCCCATGAATCTGTTTTGCGGTTCACAATTTCACGCAGGGCATTCTGGAAGCGCAGCACCCGGCAAAATAACTTTGGTGTCAGACCAATATCTTCGCTGAACACCTGAATAAACCGCGTTGGACTGAGGCCAATTTGATCCATCACCTGCGTTACATTGTAATCACGATTGAAGGCCGATAGCGCAAAACCCACTGCCCGATGCCGCTCTGTATAATCGGCTAGCCGCGCGCACAACGCCGCTTCCATCAGTTGGAAACGCCGCTGTGCAGTTTTTGCCTCTCGTAATTGATGGTAGAGATTATCGGCTTCTCTATGCCAGAACACATCCAGCGGAACATGCAGATTTTGTAATTCCCGCCCGGATGTTTTGAAAAACGGCAATGCCGCGCCGGGTTTAAAATAAACACCCATGACCGTTGTCGGACGAGTGGTATCAACGAGGAAAAACTCGCTACGTGGTCCAGCAACAAATAGATTTTTGAAGTCGTGCGGCTGATAGTGATCAATCTCGTAATACATTTGCATTGGTGCATCAGAAAGATTAACCACCAGTTCCATCATACCACCCGGAAGGATACGTTCTTTCGGATGTGGCGGGAAATAATCCTCCCACAGCCAGATTTCATTCACATAATGCGACAGCGGCGCTTGTGGAATATAAGATTGCAACATCAGGCAAAATTCCCTCTCTGTCGCTATTTTAACGGATTCAAACAATCTGGAAAATCTGATTCGGACAGAATGCCGCTATTGACGCGATCACTGTACTTATGCTACGCTAGTTATCGAACGTTTGTTATGAATTGGTTTCAAAACCGCGTTGACACTCGAATTTGACAAAGTAGTCGGGCAAATTGAACGGATGGGACGTTCACTCGCACATTCGGAGCGCACTGCACAGGAACGACTCGATTCAATCTGGCAACGGTTCGTAAATATTCCAGATTACGAAGAAATCTGGCGAAAGATCATCCTCGCGCGCACCAAAGACGCTGGTTTTCGTGGCGCGGGGCCAGATGAACGCGAACCGATCAATTATAGCTTTCCGCTCCCGGAAGCACCTCAACGCGCGACCATTCTCGCGGCAGATGGTTCGCAGGTCTATCCTGATCCGCACGGGGCATCGGTCTATTATCTGACGAATATTTCGGTGTTCGTCTATCATCACGGTGATCCGAACGCGCTCCCCGAACCAATCACCGAGCCAAGCCTGCACTTCGATCACCACGATACCCATGACCGCGAAGGTCGCATCATTGCCAACGCCGCGGTCAATGCGCGGCGCAGCATTTATGAGATGCAGTTATTGACCCGCGAAACGATGGCGCGGCGCGGACTGACTGATGTTGTCCTGCCGATTTATGACGGACCATTACTTGTCTGGCTAGGCAAGGAAGTTCCCAACGCGATGGGTTTGATGGAAGACTATTATGAATCCGTCGGCCTGCTCTCTGATATGAACGTCGCGCTGGCGGGATACGTTGATCAACCGCGTAGCCGTTTTGTTTTGAATACGCTCTATCTGACCAATCTCTCTGATGATGAAATCACGCGCGCGGCGCTCACCACCATCGGAGATATGGAAGGGCTGGATGATCGGTTTCTGATGCGCTATCTGCTCGAACCGGGTGATCGCTCTGCCATCATGATCCAGCAAAGTCCGCAGAACAAGGCATATAAGGATTTGGGCGAAGAACGGGAAATTGCCTTTTTTTACGTGAATATGGCAGCACCGGGGCAAGACCCCTATCTGGCGCGTGTAGAAGTCCCGATGTGGGTAGCGAAACAACCGTCGGCTGTCGACCATGTACATTCCCTGCTCTATGATCAGTGTCAGATTATGGATCGCTACCCTTATGCGCTCACCCGGGCCGACGAATGCGCTGTCATTCGGGCGCACGAGAAGGACGCACTCAGCCAGATGATCAACGTTGAAATGCTCAAACATCAACTCTCGGTAGCAGGCTCTCAGAAACTTGCTTCAAAGGAAGTCGCCCGTTATGGTCGCCAGCAGCACACCGGGGTTTAACAAGAGGAAATCATGGAAGAAATAATGGTCGGAAGGGTATTGCGTTCCAGCACAGTTGGATTTGCCTGTGGAACGCGCTCTGGCGAGATGAGTTTGCCGCAGTTTGGCGCATTTGTGCGCACGATTGACCCCAATGGTTCGGATGTAGACGTAATTGGCTTGATTTATGCTATCCGCATTGATGATGATCCGCTGGTGCGGCAGTTGATCATGGCGAACCACATGAATCAACAAACGATTCGGGATCAGCGCGAAAATCGTATGGTTCCAGTGGAAATGAGCATCGTCAACATTGGCTTCCGCACGAATGGAGAATCCTTTCATAATCTGCCACCACGCCCGCCTGTGAGCCTTGATCCGGTGTACTTATGTGATAGTGAGTGCATTGTTTCATTTACACAGAAATTTGATTTTTTCCGGCTTGTTTTGAATACCAGCGAAGTCCCGACAGAAGAACTCATGGCAGCAGCGATTCGGCAGGCAGCAGAGGCACGCCCATTACAGGATCAACGTGATTTTCTGGTACGCGCCGGACGTAGATTGACACAGTTGTTAAGCCACGATTTGACGCGGCTCAACCATTTATTGAGATTAATCAGGCCATAGCTTGATTGAAGGGAGAATTGTTATAGCCTGGGGTTTTGCGCTACACTACGCGCAATAACTATCTCTGCTCAAACAAAGTCTCTACTATGGCAAAACTTTTCATCAGCTATCGGCGCAAGGCGTGGCCTTTTGCTCGTAGTCTTGCGGATAGTCTACAGGCAAAAATTAATGCAGAGGTGTTTGTCGATGTAGACGGGATCAATGATGATGATTTCGAGACATCTCTGATTGGCAATCTGGTAACCAGCGATGCTGTTTTGCTGATCGTCTCTCCGGAGACATTCGACCCGGAGCGTATCCATAGCGAAGGGGACTGGGTACGGCGCGAAGTCGGACGCGCGCTATCGCTGGATAAACCGATCCTGTTAGCAGGCTTGAACGGCCTGACGCCACCTCCTCCCGATCAACTCCCGGAAGACATTCGCCGGATCACCCAAAAAGAATCTATTTCTATCTATTCTGAATTCTTTGAAGAAGGCGTTGAACGCATCGTAAGCCTTCTCGTCCAGATTTCCCCCATCGAGACACGCGCGACTATGCTTAACCGTCGCCAAAAACAGCGGCGACGGATCATTGCCGGGTTGATAGCCTTGATAGCTTTGTTGCTGATTATTTCGGTGGCGTTGCTGAATTACCTGCCTTCAACACAACCCGCCATAGCACGGCGATCTATTCCGGCGGGATGCTTCCGTATGGGGTCAACCGAAGATCAGGTCAATGCGTCGATAGAAATTGCCAATAGATTCAAGGATGTCACTCCGGCAGATCAATATAAGAGTGAACAACCGCAACATACCGTATGTGTGGGTGCGTTCCAGGTCGATGAATCCGAAGTCACCAACGAAGCATTTCAAAGATTCATCGACGCCGGGGGATATACAACGCGCTCGTGGTGGACAGAAGAAGGCTGGGCGTGGCTTCAGCTTAACAAAAGCATCGCACCGAATCTCTCGCCCGTTTGTCGGGTCGCCTCGCAAATGCCGAAACAGCCGCGCGTTTGTGTCAATTATTATGAGGCGCAATCCTACGCGAAATGGGCGGGTGGACGCCTGCCGACAGAAGCTGAATGGGAATATGTCGCGCGTGGTACAGATTCGCGCATGTTTCCCTGGGGCAATAGCTTCGACTCGCAGCGTTTGAATTATTGTGATAGAAATTGTCCAGAGAATCATAAGGATTCTTTCAACGATGCCTACGGGTACACTGCGCCCGTATGCAGTTATCCATCCGGGAATAGTTCGTTTGGCGCGTGTGATATGGCAGGGAACGTCTGGGAATGGGTCGCAGACTGGTATCAGATTGACTACTATCAAACACGCCCCAACGAAGAACACGATCCCAACGGCCCAACCAGTGGTGTTTCGCGCGTGCTTCGTGGCGGCTCATTCGATAATTTGCCTTCTGTAGTACGCAGCGCCTTTCGCAGCGCGGATGCACCGGATCGTCAGAGTCCGAGTCTTGGTTTTCGTACTATAAAAGATGGTTCGAGGTGAGCTATGCAAATAAAACGCGGAATAGTCCTCCTGGCTGCCTTGCTGATGGTATTCAGCACAATCCGGGTCGAGGCACAACAGCAGAAGAAATTCGCCCCGCTTTTTCTAGGAATCAACAACGGTAAAAATCAGATATGGGGCGATCTCTGGGCATATGAAGGGGCTGGAATCGCACAGCGCACCAAATATGGCTTTAACGGTATACCTATTCTCTCCGCCGACGGCACAAAAGTAGCCTATGCCAGCCTACCGGATTTTGTCACCAAAAATTATAACGAAACCGCAGGTGGCTATCTGCCTTCCAACATTTGGGTGATGGATATTGCAACTGGTAACGCGGAACGCATTGCCGCACAACCGGAAAACCCAAGCCGTGATAAGAGCGATGCGCGCTTCATTCTGCGCTCCGAGCCGGGTTGGTCGCCCACCGGACGCCAGCTTGTCTGGACGGAGATCGACGTAAACGCCGCAGAAAAATCCAATACCGACCTGAAAACCGAACGGCTTGTTGTTTATGATCTGGATACCAAAACCAGCCGCGTCATTGTCGAGAAACTCCCTGCCCATCGCTTTACAGACATTATCCCGCTGATCAGCGAGGTGGCGTGGGGATTGCCGGGGATCGCTGTCTTGACTCACGTTGACGATTCCAAAAAATTCCCCGAAATGGTGACCGTCTTCACACCAGAGGGAAAGCAAATCGCACAATCCAAAGAGTTTGAAAATTCCGGTTTCCAGTTCAGCCAGATGATTTGGATTGAAGATGGTGGCAGTTTCTATATCACAAACATCACCGGGGATATGTACCTCGATCCGCAAACCGCCGCCGTTGTCGATTTTGGTAACGTGAGTGCAATCCCTGAGCTATATTCGACGCTCAACCCGAATGGCGTCAGCTTGTATTATGGCGATAAGACCGTAGGCGAAGGCAACCCGGTGTGGCTGATCAACTACAAGGGCGAAGTCAGAGGCGAGATGGCAGCGCAGGGACGCTACTACTATCTTTCCGGGATCGCCATTTCGCCGGATGGTGAACGCGCCGCCTACATTGTCTATCCAGGACAGGGTACAGATGGCGGTTTGTACGTCTATCGTAACGGCGCAAGGGCCAAACTTGGCTACACCGGCGTACAAGGCGTCGCATGGGGGCCAGTAGCGTGGCGGTTGCGCAAGACAGTTATAACAGGGGCTGGATGACGGACACGTCGTCGGAAAAATTTATGCTGGCTGCGCTTGAAGAGGCGCGGCTGGCATTGACACATGGGGATGTTCCCGTTGGGGCGGTGGCGGTACTCAATGGGGAAATCATTGGGCGGGGGCATAATCAACGGGAACTGGATCGTGACCCAACCGCCCACGCCGAAATGCTTGCGTTGCGCGAAGCCTCCCGCCACATCTATCACTGGCGACTGGATGATGTCACCCTTTATTGTACGCTTGAACCGTGTGCGATGTGTGCCGGGGCGATGGTTCTGGCACGCCTGCCGCGTCTCGTCTTTGCGACCAGCGACCCGAAGGCGGGAGCAGGCGGGAGCGTCCTCGACTTGTTACACCACCCACAGTTGAACCATCATATCGCTGTGGAACAGGGATTGTTCCGCGACGAAGCCGCACAACTCCTCGTGGATTTTTTCGGTGCGTTACGCGCACAGGGAAAAAGGCACTGAGACAATCGGATTGAAACACTGCGCTATAATCGTAAATTATGACGCTGCATATTTACGCTTTGGGGACGCTCTCCGTCGAAATAGACGGAAGCAACTATACGGATCAACTCCCGCGCAAAGCATTGGCGTTGCTCACCTACATTGCTATCAACGGAAAACCGCAATCGCGGGACGCTCTGGCAGAACTGCTCTGGCCTGACCAACTGCCAGAGCGTGCCAGCGGTAGCCTGCGCGCTATCCTGACCGATCTCCGAAAATTTCTCGCGCCCTATCTGGTCATTTCGCGCCAGACTGTCGAACTCGTAACGGCGTCACACTGCTGGATCGATGTCCTCGAATTTGTACAGAAAACCGATAACTTTCAACGCACTCGCGCTCAAACCAACGAACTGTCGGACGAAACCTATAGCGCTCTGGAACAGGCGTTGGAGTTGGTACAGGGTGAGTTTTTATCTGGCTTCTTGCTCTCGAATAACAACGAATTTGAACAATGGCTGGTGGAACAGCGGGAGTGGATACGCCGCCAATATATCCGCTGTGGGCTGGAACTTATCGCTATGCTTCGTGAGCGCGGTAATACTGAGCGTGCGATTCACTGGGCGCGGCGTCTGATCCGCGCCGATCCGCTTCATGAAGAAACGCACCAGCAGATGATGCAGGCGTTAGTTGAGAGTGGCGCGCGGGCGGCGGCGCTGGATCATTATGAGAAATTACGCATCCTGTTAAAAAATGAACTGGATGTAGAACCCGATAACGTAACGGCGGCGCTTTATCACGCCATTCGCAGCGGGAAGTTTCCCGGTACATCCACCCCGCAAATTGAGCAAAAAGCACCAGAACCTGCACCCTCCATTGAGATACGCCTGCCGACCCAACACTATCCATTTATCGGGCGCGAACGGGAACTCTCCCAAATCCAGACCCTTCTTACTTCCAAATCCTGTCGGTTGCTGACATTGGCAGGTTCTGGCGGGATAGGCAAGACGCGCCTTGCAATCGAAACGGGGCGACAGCTTTCCGGTCATTTCCCGGATGGGGTGTATTTTGTGCCACTCGCTCCCGTGAACGATGTGGAGATCATCCCGGCAACTATCGCGGAGGCAATCCGCGTCCCCCACCCCGGACGGAGCGATATTCGGCAACATCTATTCAATTTTCTGGCGCAAAAATCATTGTTGCTGATTCTGGATAATTTTGAGCATCTGATGGATGCGTCTATGCTCGTCAGTGAAATTCTCGGCAACGCTCCACAAATCAAATGTATCGTTACGTCGCGGGAACGTCTGGGATTGATGGAAGAGTGGACTCTTGGAGTAGAGGGAATGCAATTTCCAGTCCCCGGCACAGAGCGCACGGAATATTACCCATCCCTTGAGATGTTCTCGCAGGCTGCACAACGCATCAACCCCGCGTTTACGCTGGAATCGGAATTGGAAGCAGTCGCCCGTATTTGCCAGCTTGTGCAGGGCGTACCGCTGGGTATTGAACTGGCGGCGGCTTGGGTGCGGGTCATGGAGCCAGCGGAGATCGTTCGGCACATTGGGGAAAATGTCGATTTCCTGACCTCCACGCTTCGTAATATTCCCGAACGCCATCGGAGTATGCGCGCCATTTTTGAATGGTCATGGAATTTGCTCACCACAGACGAGCGTGATCTGCTGCGGCGTCTCGCCATTTTCCGGGGCGGGTTCACATTGGCAGCGGTGCGCGAAATTATCGACAAACCGCAACACGTTGCGCTTTCGCTGTTGAATTCACTGGTCGAAAAATCGCTGGTGCATTATCAATCGCAGGATGGGCGCTATAGCCTGCACGAGTTGTTACGGCAGTTCGCGGAAGAGAAACTGCATACAGAGCCAACGCTATATGCAGAAGTAGAAGCACGCCACAGCCATTACTATGCCACGTTTATGAAAGAACGGGAAACCCGACTAGGCGGGGCAATCCATCACGAAATTATCCAGGAAGCAGTACAGGAACTGGATAACGTCCGCGCGGCATGGAAATATAGCATGAGCCGTTGCGACGCATCCCTCTTGTTGATGCTCGTGCGTTCGTTATTTCACGTCTATGAAGGTCAGAGCATGTATGTCGAGGGAGAAGCTGCATTTCGTGCAGCGAAAACTTGCCTGCGGAATGTTGACCCACAACTCAAACAACTGGTTACGATTCGTGCCACGTTGTTTCACGGCTTTTTCCTATACATGATGAATAGATACCCGGAAGCACGTACCAATCTTGATGAGGCATTATCGCTGCTGCAATCGCTCGCCACACAGGATGAGAGTATATTGTGGGATTTGCGCCTGGCGCTAGGCTATACCGCCGCAATGAACTATGCAGAAGGAAATTTTGTACAGGCGCGGCACTATTACGAAGCCGAAGTAGAAATATTTCGGCGGACGGGGCAAATCACCCTTGCCGGGGAACCATTGATGCGCCTGAGTGATATTGCAGTCGTGATGGGTGAATATCATCATGCCAGGCAGATCATTCAGGAGAATTTGCCGCTGTTCTGGCAGTCCAGTTCGCGCCGTAGCCGCGTGTTGTTCCTGACGACACTTGGCGATATTGACTGCAAACTTGGCGCGTTCACGGAGGCAAAACAACATTTTGAGGAAGCATTAACCCTTAGTCGAGCGTTGAATTACCGGGTGAATACCGGGGTTGCGCTGGTAAGTCTGGGGCGGGTTACCTATGGATTGGGCGAATATGATCAGGCTGAATCATACATCCATGAAAGCCTTCAGATTTTCGAGGAAGTAACTCATCGTTGGGGGATTTCGTTTGCACGGACGCACCTGGGACGTGTCCTGACCACAATCGGAAGATTCAGTGAAGCGCGGGAAAATTTCCTAACCAGTCTGTCGATTTCTCAGGAAATCAGGAATCGCTGGGTGGAATGCTTTACCTTGCGCCAGTTCGCGGAACTGCACGCGCAGCAAGATGATTGGGAACAAACAGCGCACCATCTGCAAATGGCGCTTTCTATCGCCTATGAAATCAATGTATTGCCCTTAATTCTGGATACGCTGGCGGGTGTGGCTGTATGTTTGGCTCAATCGGGGCTGAATAGCAGTGCGGCACGGATTGCAACGTTTGTCACCAATCATCCAGTCACGGAGTTTGAAGGGCGCAATGAGGGGAATCGCGTTCTGGAACTACTGAAACCAGAGGAATTATATCAAGATGACAACCTAACGCTGGATGTGATAGTCGCGGAAGCCCGCGACCAGATCGCAACGCTCCAAATCCAGCGCTAGGGATATTTACAAAGTATTGGCAGCTTGCGCCAGCAGTTTGCCGAGAAGCGCGTAATCTACGGCTTGCCCTTCCTTGATCTTGATAGTCTTGCGATCTCCTGTATCCGAAGATTCAAACAAGCCTTCTGGCGTGACCAGCGTCTGGGCGTTGAAGATGGTGAAACTTACCCAACCCTTTGCAGTCCCAAGTACGGCGACATATTTGCCATTTTTCAGAAAGTGCGGCTTGCCATACTGGATACGCTCCGTGACTGTCGGTACTGCCTCATGGACAATCTTACGGATTGAGCAAGAAATCTCAACCTGCCAGTTTAGCGCTATCTTGTCGATGAAATCTGTGACTTCCGGGGTCATGTACATAGTCCTTTATGCTAGATTTTGCCTTCGCGCAGATTGCTGATTGCTTTTTCGATGCGTCGTTGCCGGGTTTCGGCTGTCTTGGCCTGTTCGATAGAAAGCGTGAATCGCTGTTTGTTGCTATAGGATAGGCCATCGAAAAATTGTTTGGCCTCCGAGTTCAGACCGAGCGCTTCGGCGAAATCCGACGGGATTATCAACTCGCGCGGTTCGGTATCGAGTTCAATATCCACATCCACTTCATCACCCGCCGCAACGCCCGCTTTGTTGCGCACATCCTCGCTCACCGGAATCATGAATTTTCCATCCATCGGCGCGACGCTGCTGCGATAGGTATAGTTGTTGATCGTGACGCGGACTTTGGGACGCTTGCCCGATCCCAGACCTGTGACGATTTCTGCGGGAACTTCGATGCCTGTGGCAGTCTTTCCACCGAGTAGCAAAGTGCCGTGAAATTTCATGATACCCTCCGAGGCTACTTATTGAAGAATTCGGTCAATGCGGGCGCGAGAACTTCCGGCGCGACATTATGCCCCTGACCATCCAGAAAATGGGTTTGCGCGCCCGGTATCAGGTTCGCCAATGCCGTTGCTGTATCGCGCATCCAGGGCATATCAGCGCCGCCAGCAACCACGACAGTCGGTACTTTGATGCGGCTTGCGCTTTCGGTTGGGAGTGAATAATCGCGCATAATGGTCGCGTCATAGGCCAGCGTATGTGCCAACGCTTCCTGTCCAGCCCACCAGGGTTGACTCCGCGCAAATCCAACAAAATCCGGCGGCAGTTCCACAACTCTGGACATGAAAAATTCTACAGCATCGCCACGCCGACCCGCTGCAACCAGATCGGTATAGGTTTTGACGGAATCTGCGGGTGGTCTGGAACGGCTACCCTCAAGAATGAACGGAGGCTCCCACAATGCCAGTTTCCTGATGTTGAGTCCGCTTGCGGTTGCTTCAAGGGCAAGAGCCGCGCCCGATGAACTGCCATAGAGAAAAGCCGAGCCGCCAGCCGCACCGAGAACAGCCTCAATGTCTTCAATTTCGCGTTGGATTGCATAGGGTGCAGTATCACCACTTGCGCCACGTCCGCGACGGTCATAGTTATATACTGTAAAGTGTTGCGACAGGAGCGCTGCCAATCCTTCATTGGAGGACTTGTCAACGGAACCACCGCTCACCAGAATGACTGGCGCACCCTGTCCCAATTTGTCGAACGTGATAGAAGTCCCGTCTTTTGAAGCGACTGCGTTCATTTGAATATGTCTCCTGTGTTTAATCATATTCTGATCATAAATCAGGATCAAAATAGAGTATTGAACAAAAACGACATTTGCCCGGAACGACTGATCAAGGCATAATCCCATCCCGGTTAATTATCCAGAGGTGCGCGTGAAACTGATCATAGCGATTGTGCAGGATCGAGATGCCGATCAGGTTGTCTCTGCCCTGACAGAATACAAATTGCGTGTGACGCGCGTCGGTTCGACAGGTGGGTTTCTGCAACAGGGCAATTCCACCTTGCTGATTGGCGTCGAGACGTTACAGGTGAATACCGCTATCGAGGTTCTACGCCAGAACTGCCGCCGCCGGGAAATCTTCGTTCCGCTGTCGATAGGAGCAACCGATCAATCTTTCAGCCTCCAGAATCATGCTGAGGTAGAAGTCGGCGGCGCAACGATATTTATATTGGACGTGGAACACTTCGAGCAACTATAAATGGCATGGCTGATTACACTGCTCGCACTTGTTCATGCTTATCCAGTTGCGCGCTGGCTGCTACCATCCCCGGATCGACTACTGCTGGGACTAACGACCATTGGTCTGAGTGCCGGGTCACTTTCCCTGATTATGCTGGCCTTCGGGCTACTCAATATCAAATTGACATGGCAGCCAATCATAATGGCCTGTGTCGTTGTCAGCGCAATTGGCTTGTTTCTGCTCTGGAAAGACCGCTCACCCGCAGCAGTTGAGCGTATTCACCTTCTTAACCCGCTGGAAAAATTGGCGCTGCTTGTTGTTGTCATCATCTCAATCCTGATTGTCTTTAACAGTATCTATTGGCCCTTTGGGATTGACGATTCTGTTGGAATTTATGCCTATTGGGGCAAACAGATTTACCGTACCGGGATAATCCCGCCATTGAATAGGGAATCGCTCTACGAAGCCTATCCGATGCTGGTTCCGCTATGGATGGCGTTTACCCATTCTGCCGCTGGCTGGGTGGATGAATATCTGGCTGGGCTGATTCCAGCGTTGCTATCCGTCGGAAGTTTCGGCGTTGCCTATCTGCTTGGGCGCGAACTCTATGATCGCCGTACCGGGATCATCGCTGCGTTGCTATGCGCGTTGACCCCTGCGGTGACGTTCTGGGCGGGGGCAGGCTATACCGACCTGCCCTGCGCTTTTTTCTATGGAATGGCGGCTTTGTTTCTCTGGCGCGCGAAAGAAAATTGGCGTAATGCACTGCTGGCCGGACTCATGGCAGGGCTGGCCGCGTGGACAAAAAATAGTGGTCTGCTGATTGTGGGTTCTATCGGGCTATGGTGGATGGTTCGCTTTTTGCAGGATGAGAAGCGTCCGACAGTCCGCGAGGTTGTGCCTGTCATCACAGGGTTTGCTGTAGTTGCCGCGCCCTGGTATCTCCGCAATGAGCTATTGGCAGGCTACCTCATGCCGCCAACAGGCTGGACATATGCGGCACAGCGTACCTTGCCGAACCTGCTGCCATATCTTATTAGTGTACGCTATCTGCCAGTCGGGATTATTTTCACCATCGGCATATTTTATTGCCTTGTGCGCGCGCCATTCAAGCGAGAAGCACTATACCTGGCTACTTTCTATGTGCCATTTTTTGCGGTCTGGTGGTTGCTATTCTCATACGATCCGCGCTTTTTGCTGGTCGTGTTGCCATTCGTCGCCGTGATGGGCGCGAATGTTTTACAACAACTCACACCGCAGTTCGCACGCCTTCCGTTATTCGTTCAGAAATGGGGATTGGTTGGCGTTGTATTGATATTGGCTGTTCTGTCTGGTAGCACGGCAGTAGATCACAAATCCGAGATGCTGCGTAAGCCGTTCATGGACGATCAGGAAAAGCACCTGGTGCGGTTGGGCGGACGCTATTCTGTTGGGCTATATTTGCAAGGTTTTCCCGGCACACGCGCCTGGACGCAAGACCCGATCATGGCCTATCATGCTGATGGGGTTTATGTGCAATCCAGTCCTTACCCCAAAGACCGCACAGTATTACAGGGGTTTGATTTCTGGATTGCTTCGCCCGGTGAAACCCTTCTCGAAGGGCTGCCCGACCCGATTTATACTGCGGGTGGTTATCGGGTTTTTCGCTTGAATCAGGAATTTCACAAATGAATCGACCAGCATTGATCGTACACGGCGGCGCGGGAAACATCGCAGAGGCCGAACACGCCGACTATCTGAATGGCTGCAAAGTCGCGGCACAAACCGCCTGGAAACTCCTTGAAGGTGGCGCTAGCGCGTTACACGCTGTCGAAACGGCAGTACGCATTCTTGAAGATGATCCGACTTATGATGCGGGCTATGGAAGCGTTTTGAATCAGCGTGGCGAAGTCGAGATGGATGCGCTTATTATGGATGGACGGGACTTGAAGCTGGGCGCGGTGATGTGCGTCCAGAACATTGCCAATCCAATCACGCTGGCACGCCTGGTGATGACCGAGACGCCGCATAACATCCTCGTCGGGGAAGGGGCAAAAGCATTTGCAGTCAGCCAGAGTATTCCTCTTTCGCCTATGGAAGACCTGGTTACGCCAAAGGCACGCCGCCGCTTTGAGGAAATGAGTGCTGAATCAAAAGGAACAGTCGGAGCGGTAGCGCTGGATATGCAAGGTAATGTTGCCGCCGCAACCAGTACGGGCGGGATGAATTATAAAATGGTCGGGCGGGTAGGCGATTCACCTCTGGTTGGCTCTGGTGCATATGCCGATAACTGGAGTGGGGCGGTCAGCGCGACAGGCAATGGTGAAGCCATTATGCGGGTTTGTCTGAGCAAAACGGCAACCGATGCGATTGCACACGGAATGAATGCACAGGAAGCCGCCGAGTATGCGATCAAGGTGCTGGTAGATCGTGTCGGTGGTGAGGGTGGCTTGATTATTGTTGATAAAAACGGGAATGTGGGATATGCCCACAGTACACAATATATCAGCGTCGCGTGGGTCGAACCGGATTCGGCTGGGCTGGCGACGATACGCGCCGCGATAAAGCGCTGATCTCCAGCTTTCCATCCAATTCTTCGAGGATGAGTGCGCCGGGGGTAAGTTCGACCAGAAGCCGGGTATCGTTTGGGATGCTCAGGGTAAATTCCGCGCTGGAAAGCGCCCCGACGACAGGTTTGCGTTTGGCGACGATATATACACCTGCTTCATCCTGATCGGTGACAAGCTGCCAGCCAAACGCTGCCTGTAATCCTGCGTTGAGGAAGACCTGATTTTCCAGCGTGCGGCGTATCGTCACCCGCGCGTGGCTGGCATAGATGAAAACTGTGATTGGTGGGGTAACGTCAAAGACGTGATTGTATTCATCCTGCCCGATCTTCGGCACGACTTCGGAGGCGGTGTTTAATGCTGCCTCTGCTCCGCGCCGAAGAATCCAGTCGGTGACCTGTTTGCGCATCAAAGACGCCCCTGAGCCATGTCAGGGCGTTGGCGGGCAGGTCGAAATCAGGTTGACAATGTTCCGCAGGACAGGCAATTTACAATACAGATTGTTGGCGTCGATATAAAGCAGCGCAATGATAGTCACCGCGATACACACCAAAATCAGACAGCCGCAACCCAGAAAGACAAACCGTGCCGCACCGCCACCACTGGCCTGCGGTGCTTCCTGAATGCCGTATTGTGGCGCAGGCGCAGGCGGCAGGTTGCTCCCGCCCCCATAAGGATCATTCGGGTTATAGGGCTGTTGTTGACCGCCAGCAGGTTGACCGTATGCGGGTTGCTGTGGATAGCCCTGTTGCGGATAACCTGGTTGCTGTGGGCGCTGCCCGATCATCGTACCAGACGATGCGCCTTGCGGGTCAATTGGGACAGCGGGCGTGAGCGAACTTTCATAACCGAGTGTGACCGTCTCGCCCATGCCGATCATGTCACTGCTGGCAAGCGGACGTGAACCCGTCAGACGCTGACCATTGATGAATGTTCCATTGGTCGAGCCGAGGTCTTCCAGAATGTAGCCTCCCGCTCCGCGTGTCAGGCGGCAGTGGTTGCGGCTTACCTCCGGGTCATTAATCACAATCTCGTTATTGATGTCGCGCCCGATGGTTAGCGAATCTTTGTTCAGCTCATAAATCTGGTTGGGCTGCGGCCCTCTGCGGACGATGAGCCGGAAGCTGCCACTACCTTGCATGTTGAGGATGCCTCCAACGAAAAGCGAAATCCAGTCTTGGAAAAAAATAGAGCCAAAGGGGAGTATACGGGCGATTGCCGCGCCTGTCAACTTTGCGGGGCGTGGCAAATGTTCCAAAATACAAACATCTGGCAAGGCAATGGGCGAACCCGATAGGAGTTCGCCCACTGGAAAACATACGAACGTACCCTAGCCTGTAATCGGAATGTTGACCAGGCTGCCCGTCACTTGCAGGTAAGCACTGCTCGACCAGCCGATTAAGCCGTTTACGTTCAGTTGCAGCCAACTGTTATCCGAGTTGCGCCCAACCACCTGATACGTTTCGCCGCGCGAAATCCCGCCAATGTCGCCATAGCTGATATGCGGTCCGCGTCGTACATACAGCTTGTAGGCTGTGACCGTCGCATAGGCCGAACCACCGGGTACAGGTTGCGGATTGCGGATGATTTGAGTATATGGCAATGGGGGGTTCTGACCATTGGGCGGGTCCCATGTCAACCCGATTACAGAGTCATAGCTGTTCTGGAAATATTCCAGCCGAATATCATGGACGCCTTCGGTCAGGTCTACCGGGACACGCACCGTTGTTGCGGGCTGCTGCTTCCACATATCAATGATCAGCGTGGTGTCGATGTAGAGCCGCGCGCCATCGTCACTGGTCAGGTAGAAGTTGTACGGGCGTCCGGGGAAAAACATGCGGCGCGTCCAGCGTACTGAATAGTTTTGCAACCCGATACCACGTCCTGGCCCCGTGCGCGACCAGTTGAAATTGATGCCGCCGCCGCCATCATCGCGGACGAAAACGGGCGATCCTTGCAGGAACGGATTGCCAAAATATTCGCCGTACCAATTGGTTTGCTGATAGGGTGGTGGACCAATTGCGGTCTGATAATCTACGCGGAAGGTAGCGACCCCTGTCCAGTGGTAATACTCTACCCGGAACGAGTGGACACCTTCAGAAAGCGGCAGATCGAGGCTATAGGCCGTCAATTGTCGTCCACCCTGCGGGTCCCATTGATTGATGACCGCGAGATTATCCACCCACATGCGAACGCCTGCATCCGTTGTAACGGTGAATCGGTACGTTCCACCATAAAACGGCAAGCTGGCGGTATAACGCGCGGCGAAATAATCGGCAGGGATGTTGGGATCAGGCGAACCATAGCCCCAATAGTTGTTGATCGAGTTTTCGTTGCGCGACATGATCGGCACACCCTGCAAATAGGGATTGTTGTAATACTGTGCCAGCCATTGTGTCTGGACGCCACCGAGATAGTCATAGGTCAGCGAAAGCTGCGCTGTCCCTTGCCCCTGAAAATATTCAACGGTGATCGTATGATAGCCAGCCACAACCTGAATATTTACGGTATAGGTTGCCGTCTGGTCGCGCCATTGATCCAGAATTAACTGCCCGTCAACATAAACACGGATACCATCATCGACCACAACATTAAAACGATACAATCCGGCATTTAAGTATTGTTGCGACGACCAGCGTGCCGACCATAGCACACCGTTCAGACCGGGGCCGGGACTATAGCCGCCCCAGTTGAAGATGAGAGCCGGGTCGATGCGGTTAAATGCGGGTTGTCCGATGAGTCCTGGATTGTTGTAATAGTAACCAACCCAGTTATTCCCTGTATCAGCCTGCGCCGAACGTTGCGCCGTGCCAAACGTCACCACAAGCAGCACCACACAAATTATAAATTTGATGAAGCGCGCGAATTTCCCCATCGCTGCCATCCTTCCTCTTGAGTTGATTCTACACCACACCGCCAAAGCGCGACACTTGCACGCGCCAATCCTGTCTAAATATATAGCATAACCTATATTTGCCTGACGCTCACAGACGACAAGGCAACGCTTTAATGAGGTAGAATAATCGCCGCTGCGGGTTCGTGGCATGATCATGGAAAAACAAACACCTTCGGGGGATGTATGGCGGATAAGCCTGAAATCAAGGCATTTATTTTTGATCTGGACGGCGTGTTAACCGATACCGCCGAATTTCATTATCGCTCGTGGAAGAAGCTGGCAGACGAAAACAATTTGCCTTTCACGCGAGATGACAACGAGCAACTGCGCGGTGTAGACCGTCGTGAAAGCCTGAAACGTCTGCTCAAGGGTAAAGAGATTCCACCCGCGCAATTTGAAGAATGGCTCACGCTCAAAAATGATTATTATCGTTCCTATCTGAAGGAGATCACCCCGGCGGATATGCTCCCCGGTATCGCCGTTTTCCTGACCGAAGCGCAGGAGGCCGGAATCAAACTCGGCGTCGGCTCGGCGAGCAAGAACGCACGCGAAGTCCTGCGGAATCTGGGGATTGCCGCCCTGATGGATGCAATCGGGGATGGACATACCGTTACGAATGCCAAGCCTGCCCCGGATTTGTTTCTGTGGGTGGCTGGAAAACTGGATGCGTTTCCACGTCAGACCGTGATTTTTGAAGATGCTGAAGCGGGTATTTCTGCCGCGAAACATGCCGGGATGCACACAGTTGGGCTGGGGCCAGCGGAGCGCGTCGGACACGCTGAAATCATCCTTCCGAGTATGGAAGGGGTACACGTCCGCGACATTCTGGCAAAACTCGGTGTATGAACCGGGACACTAATCAGGTACACTTTCTGGCATGACAGCAACAAGGCAACCTGCTAACCGAATCGGCAATAATCGTTCCCGCTTGACCCGTAGCGCTCTGGATCGTGTTCTGGGGGGTGTCTGTGGTGGGTTAACGGCAACCCTCGGCGTCAATGCGTGGTGGGCGCGCGTTGCGTTCATTGCGCTGGGAATTGTGCAGCCCATCTTTGGGGTTTTGTTATATGCTTTGCTTTGGATAGCGTTGCCAACGCAATTGCTTTCCGATCTGCCACCGCCTTCCGGTGGAACAAAGCGCCCGCGTCCAGAATCCATTCTGCTGATCGGTATCCTGCTGATTATCACGGGAATATTGGTGCTGACAGGCAATCTGGATATGTTGCGCGGCGTTCGCGGCGATCTGCTCCCTCCGGTTATGCTGCTCCTGATTGGCGTAATTCTGTTTTTGCGTCAACTGAGAAGAGGTTCATGAATTGAGTCGCTCGAATTGGTTGTGGCCTCTGCTGCTTGTTGCCGGAGCCATGTTGCTGATTGCCTATGTTGCCGGGGCGTTGCCGCCAACCGTGATCGATCTGATCGGGCGCGGTTGGCCTATTTTGCTGGTCTTGTTCGGCTTGAATGCGTTGATTGGGCGTCGGGTTCGTTTCGCCAATTTCCTTGTTCTGGGGGTGTGTATTTTGCTCACGGTGGGGATCATCGCCGTCGCCTATGGCAAACAGGCGGGCAAACCGCGCACCGATTACCGCGCACCGATTCTTCAAGCCGTCGCACCGGAAATTAATTCCATCAAAATCAACGTGACAACCCTCCTTGCGCCTATTGAAATCAGTGTTGTCGAAGGGAAAAACGTCGGCGGTGAATTTGTCGGCAGTGTTGAAAGCCTGCTCGTCAATAATTTCACCGTAGCCGATGGAGTTGGCACGCTCACAATTACCGAAACACGTATCAGCAGCATTCCAAAACTGGATGCTATCGGGCGTGGGAAACTCACCCTGACCATTCCGTCTGGCGTCACGATTGACGAACTGGCGATCCGGGGCGGCGAAGGTGATTTGAAAATCACGGCGACCACCGCGAACCTGAAAAATCTGAACGTGCGATTGCAACAGGGCAATATCTCGGTGGACTTGCCTGCGTTGCCAGCAACAGCAGCACTCGGCGGCACGCTGATCACCGATTCCGGGGATATGAATTTAAATGTTCCGGCAAACCTGACTGTGAGCTTTGCCATTCAAAGCGGGAATCCGGTTTATGACCGGGCGAATTATTCTCTGAGCGTCGAGCGCTTCCTGCGTCCGATTGGCGTGCGCGACTTTCAGGCGGTCCTGACACTTGGCGCAAGCGGCACGATTACGGTCAAGCCCTGATAAACTAGCGCCGACGCGATTCCAGAGCGCGCATCCGAATTGAAATCTCGTTTGCCACCCCTGTCGGGTTCGGAATATCGGTGAAATCAATGCGGGTCGTGCCTTGTTGCGCCGCAGTCTGGATCAACACATCTCCATAATTGAACACCCGCCCGATCAGGCTTTTGATCGAACTGGTCACATTCTGTACTTGCCACAGGCTAGCCTGCGCTCTATATTCGCGCAGACCGAGCGGTGAGCGCCGCACATCAATCACGGCTTCATCGTCGATGATATAAACATCTCCAAGGTAGGTGAGATATTCCCACAGCACCAGAAAACTGTTCACCACCAGCCAGAAAAAGCTAAACAGGATCAAGACACCGGGGCTTGCCAGATCGCCCAACTGTTTGCGGAAAATCCCTGCTATCGAAAGCAGTAACAATAGCAATACATAGCCGAAAATCGGACGCGCCAGGTAGCGTAGCAGCACAACCCGATGTTTGTGGTAAACAATCCGGCGTCCATCGACCCAAACCGTTGGCGGGAAAAAGCCGCCAAACTCACCGGGGCGTGTCCCGACTGTGGCAGGTGTGGGCGTCGGTAGGGGCGCAGGCGGCGCAATTCCCCCTAGCACAGCGCGTATATCCGGGCGTGACGCCAGCAGAGCGTCCAGGTTTTGTTTGTAGAGGACGAGGACAACACTTTCCTGAATCGCTTGCGCTGTTACATCACGCGGGACGGGCGTTTGTAGTGACGACTCTCCGATATATTGCCCCGGTTGGACATGCGCCACGAACCGATTTGCGCCATTGCCTGTATTACGCAGCAATTGCCCCAGCCCGGAGACGAACAGGAACATTGCCTGTGAACGTTCGCCCTGTTGATAGAGAACCTGCCCCGGTGCATAGCGATACATGGCAAACGCGCCAGAGATCGCGCCTAGCTGTTCTTCGTTACATCCCCCAAAGAGAGGCAAACGTCGTATGTGTGAAATGATAAATGGGTCAGCCATATTGTAGAATTATATCCGCACAGAAAGGTTTTCGCGTGGAAATTGCCGCTGGTATTTTACTCTTTTTTGCCGCGCAGTGGTTCGCGGCTGCTTTAGGCTTTGTCTTTAATTTTCCGATCACGCCGCTGCCCTTTTTTGTTGGTTTGGTTGCAGCCGGGGTGTTCGTTTTCGTTTCGACACAGAAACGATTGTTGAATCTGGCGATCCTGTTTGGATTAATCGCTGGCTCGATGCTGCTCACGCTTCCGGTGAGGGATATTTCATGGGATGGCAATTCGTACCATCTGGATGCGATTCTGGTGCTATCGGGTGGCTGGAATCCTTTCCGGCAAATCACGCCATTGGGTACGGTGTTTGCGGAATGGCTTGCCTATTTCAGCAAAGGCGCGTGGTATAGCGAAACAAGCGCCTATATGCTGTTTCGTGAGATAAATATCACCAAATATGGCACGATCCTGATGCTCGTTCCACCCGCGTTGATTTTTTATGAGGTGTTGCGGTCAGTTATACAAAATCGCACATTGCGGATTTTTTGGTCAGTCCTGTTTGTCTTGAATCCGGTTGCTATCTACCAACTCTTCACCAAATATATCGACGGTCAGCTTGGCGCGTTAGTCGGGGTGATTGTGGCGTTATTCCTGCTCCGAAACGTGCCACGCAAACGTTCATGGTATGTGGCGCTAGGTTGTGTGCTGATTCTATTGTTCAACATCAAACTGACCGGGGCGCTCTTTGCGGCGATCCTGATTGGCGGCTTCCTGTGCTTCGAGTTGCTACGTCGGCGTTTTGACCGTGTGGCGTGGGGAACGTGTGTTGTTACTACGATAATCGCAGTATTCATTGGCTGGAATCCATACATCACGCAATACGTTACCAATACAATCGCTCACCGCGCGCCGTTCTATCCCACTACCTATAACGAATTGACCCATATGGACGAGAATATACCGTCATTCTTCGTGGGTAAAAACTCGTTTGAGAAAATGTTCATCTCGCTGTTTAGCCGTACCGATTCTGGCAAAAAAGAATTTGCGGGTTATAAAATCCCGTTCACTTTTGATCTGCTGGAAGTGCATGAGATGATTTACTGGGATGTTCGGATAGGCGGCTTCGGGCCGCTGTTCGGCGGGATCATTCTGTTGATGATTCTGGCGTTGGTTGTTGGCGGGCGTGGCCTGACATGGGATGCAGGTTCATTGAGCATCCTGCTCGTGTTATGTACGGTCATCAATCCGGAGATGTGGTGGGCGCGTTATGTGCCGGGGCTATGGCTTATCCCGATCCTGGTAGCGCTGTTCAACTGTCCAAATGGGGCGCGTACAAGCTGGTCACGGTGGTTGCTTGCAGCGGCAATCGTCGGAAATATACTGCTTACAGCAATTCCGGTTGTTTTGCGCACACTGGAAATTGTGCGAGGCTGAAAAGGTCACGGCTCTCAAGAGCCGTGCTATGATCAGGTGTTCCGTTGTGAAAGAATGCTCACACGCTTGATCGATAACCATTGCCAATCCGGGAAATAGATCGAGCGAACTATACTCCAGCACGACACTCTCACTGATCATAGCCCGGTGCTTTAGCGCCGGGATACGGCTCTTGCAAGTGGACTATTCTTCGTCCTCAACCGGATCGGTGTTGGATAGCTCTGCCGCGCGCATATTCGGGAACGTTTCGACGTAGGTATTCCACAAACGTTCGGAGATCACACGCGGGTCACAGCGTACCCCTTGCTTGATGAAATACTCACATACCCGCTGTACATCGCGCGAAAGAATGAACTTTGCGCTACGGTTGGCATGTGCGCTCGTGACCTGCGGGAAGTCGATAAAGGTGATGTCTCCATCCCAATACAGGATATTGTAGGCAGAAAGGTCGCCATGTATCCAACCCGCTTTCAGCATCAGTTCGATGTTGTAGATCACATCCTCGAACAGCGGCAACCGTTCATCCCGATCCAGATTGATCTGGCTGAGTGGCGGCGCGGCAGTATCTTCATCCCCGACATATTCCATCAGGATGGCATTTTCGCCAATCGAGATCGGCGCTGGCACAGAAGCACCCGCGTCCGACAACAATTTCAGCGTGGTGTACTCATAGCTCAACCATGAGCCATGTTGCAGTTTCACACCGAAAGATGTCTTTTTCTCGATAGCGCGCATTTCGCGTTTCGCGCCACTGTGTACCGTACCGCTGACATTTTTGGCGTTGTGCGTCATGCCCTGATCACCGAGATATTCACGGCCTTCACGATACATCACATCATTACGCAGGTTGCGCAATGCACGTGGGCGATAGACCTTTGCCGCGACGATTTCATAGCCCGTTTCCGGGTCGGCGGCGCAGCAATAGACACTAGCCTCTTTACCACCTTTGACCAGCGACAGTACATCGGTGATCAAGCCCTGATCATAGAATGGGCGCAACGAATCCAGCAACCAGCCTTCCTCGAAACGCGCAGGTTTATAGGTCGTTTTGAAGCCGCCTTCCAGCCCTTCACCAGCATCAGCAAGATCATCCAGCACATCACGCGGGCTGGTAGAAACTTTCTGATCACGGGGATTCGCGCGTGGCTTACGTCCGCGACGTGCCTTGCGATCATTAACTAATGGATTGAAACGGAACTCAAAACGCTCGAAGTCGTCATCGCTATAGCGATTAGTAGACAATTTGGGATTCTCCACAGGCAAACACAAATTTGAACGATCAACTAAACAGCGGAACCGTTGAAAGTCTTGTGATTGTGATCCTGCGGGTGGGTTTGAAGAGGAGGATAACCGAAGAGTGGTTTATCGTTCCAGCATTCAGCCAATAGGCACGCGGGAGTCAATCACGGAAGTGAAGAAGAAGACACGCATCCTTAATTTACCCTCGCTATTTCCTATATGAACGTTGCAGGCAGTGTATCATAAGGTTTTATCCTGTGTCAACTGGTCAGGAGAGGCCAGATTTTGAATTTACAAGTTTTATTCAAATATAAAGTACGTACTGGTTTCGTTGCCCCGGCACACGGGGCTGAAGCCACCGCGCTATGAGCGATAGATCGCTTCGGAGTGCATACTTCACGCTTGATCGCTCTCCACTGATAGTATTGAGCAATCATCCGTTGCACCAAATGAGTCTAATTATTGCTTATAGCCCGGTTATAGCCCGGTGCTTTAGCGCCGGGACTGGATTTGGTAACGCTATTTCGTTTCTGGTGTCACGATGCGGAAACCGATGTGGTGATCCTGATATTCAGGGGGGTCTTCAAAGTGCTTATAGGATGAACGCGCCACAAACGCATTGCTGCCCCACCAACCGCCTTTTTCAATCTTGCGAACGCCTTTTTCTGGCCCCGGTGGGTTATCGCGTACCTTGAGTTTGGGATAGTCTGTACTCAGCCAGTCTTGTACCCATTCCATTGCATTGCCCGCCATATCATGCGCCCCTACCCAACTCACGCCATCAGGATAGCTGCCAACGGGTTTCAGACTAGTGCTGTTAACCACGTTGGCGCGTTTCTCGTCCCATTCATTCCCCCAGGGAAAAACAAGCGACTTCGGGCCACGCGCGGCAAATTCCCATTCCGCTTCTGTTGGCAAACGCCCACCACGCCAGCGCGCATAGGCTTCGGCTTCAAACCACGTCACGCAAACGCGCGGCAAGTCAGCATCTTCTTCGCTACAGGCGAAAGGCAAATTTTCTACCACCTGATTTGTGAGCCACGCCATCCCTGCATCCGACCAATATTCCCCTTTTGTGTAACCGCCTGCGTCTACAAATGCCTTGAAGTCCTTGTTTGTGACCTCGAACTGATCGATCCAGTATCCCTCGGTGAGGCAAACCTCATGTGCCGGGTTTTCGTAATCAAGCGCTCTGCGCGCCCACGATGGTGCTTTAAATTTGGCGATGAACGATTCGGCATCATCTGCGCCCATTGTGAAACATCCGGCGGGAACCCACACTTGTTTGACCCCTTTTGCGTCGGTGCGGACTGTCCCGGCAGGGCGACCCGGCGTAGCCTGTAAATTGCTATCGGCGGCGCTTGTGCGGTTGAGGCTCAGTGCCAGCAACCCGACAACACCTGCATAGATCAGATAGGAAATTGTTCTCGTTCGCATGAAATTTCTCGACATATAATGAACATACCTGCGATGGTTAGCGTAACAGGTAGACGGTGGATCGCACCAGCAAAAGCGATTCAATTAGCCAGATTTAGCCAGGAACAGCGTATGTCGAAATTTGCAGAATTGTTGAAAGATTACATACATGCTTCCGGCATCAGTGTCAGCCAACTGGCACGACAGGCTGGCTTGCCGCGCCGCACGATTGCCAACTGGCTGGAAGGCTATGCCCAAAAGCCGCGTGAATGGCGCGATGTAATTATGATTGCAACGGCGCTGCACCTGGATCGACTGGCAACGGATGACCTGCTGGTGAGCGCAAATTTTCCCACATTGGGAACACTGCGCATCCATTACCCGGATCACATCCTGCTCCGTTCATGGAATGAGCCTGCGGACAACATCGGGCAGCATATTGTGGCGATCATCGGTGAAAGTGACGGAACGTTATTTCAAGGGTTGCCATTTCAAAAAGCAGTTTATCTGATGGAGCAGACGGTTCGCCTCGCGGAACAGCTTGGCGACAGGCGCTATCTGTGTCAACTCACGCTGGAACTGGCTTATTGCCTGAACGCCCTTGCGCGCTACGACGCCGCAATTGCCGCCGTGCATAAAGTCATTGCGCTAGCGGAACGCGGTAATCAGATCGAAACTACGCTTGAGGCGCGTGCTTTATTGCTGCGAATTCTTGTTTATTCCGGGCAGGATCGTTCGGAGGTGGACAGGCAACGGCGAAATTTACAAATTGCACTCCAGGCGGAATATCCGCTATCACCATCATTACAAACACAAATGATCTACAGTCTGGGGCTGTGGGCTAGCAGCATACAGCGGCTTGACGAGGCTACCTACTACTATCAACAAATAGTTCAATCGCCAGAATACAGGCTCACGGTCTTAAATAACCTGAGCGATCTGGCGATTCGTCAACAGGATTATGATCAGGCGCAGCAGATGCTAAATCAGGTTATTGACCTGACCGCCCAAACCCCTGACCATCCTATCCTGAGTTATATCTATGTCAATCTCGGCGTGGTTCATATGCGCTGTGGAGATTATGTCCTTGCAACACAGGCATTCGATACTGGATTAACTATTGCAACCGGGCTGGAGGATGCGCGTGCGATTTTCTTCACGCGGCTGAGTCAGGGTGAACTGGCTTTGTATCGTTCTGATTATATGCGTGCCGATACCGAGTTTCGCGCAGTAATGAGATTATGTAACGAGGAATCATTCGACGAGGCGAAGCCACTTCTGGAATATTGCATTAACCGCCTGGAAAAAGGGCAAGGGCGCTTTTTGTTGAACGATCCTTACTACAAAAAATCAATCGAAGAGATGGGTTAAGACGACGCTTTTTTATGCTTTGCATAGCATCTTCTGATACAGTTCTGATCGAACATGCGTATACTTTCCATAATCCTGTATAGTACGACTGGTATAGTCGGAAGGGGCTACGCCCAAAATGATGCGATTTGATAGATTCACGGAACGCGCCCAGGATGCAGCCGCGCGTGCCTATGAAATATTACAGCGCTATGGACATAATCAGGTCGACACTGAGCATGTACTGCTCGCGCTGCTGGAACAGCCCGAAGGTGTAACCGGGCAGATTCTGGCGAAAATCAATGTCGATCAGGAAGTCATAAAATATAAACTCGATGAAATCCTGAAGGCCAGCCCGAAAGCAACAATCTATGGCGGCGGTGTCGGTCAGGTCTTTATGACCCCTCGCGTCAAGCGCGTTATCGACGTAGCAACCGAGGAAGCCAACCGCCTCAAGGATGAATATATCAGTACGGAACACCTCTTCCTTGCCATCCTGACCGAGACACGTACCCCTATCGCCAAAATCATGAAAGAGTCTGGCGTCACTCGTGAGCGCGTTCTTGACATCATCAAGGAAATTCGTGGCGGTCAGCGCGTCACCGACCCCCAAGCCGAAAGCCGTTATCGCACCCTAGAAAAATATAGCCGCGACCTGACCAAAATGGCGCAGGAAGGCAAACTCGATCCAGTGATTGGGCGCGACGCTGAAATCCTGCGTGTGATTCAGGTTCTCAGCCGCCGTATGAAAAACAATCCAGTGCTGATCGGTGAAGCGGGTGTCGGGAAAACCGCTATCGTGGAAGGGCTTGCGCAGCGCATCGCCAGTCATGATGTGCCGGAAATCCTCGCCAATCGCAAGGTCATCAGCCTCGATCTCGGTGCGATGATTGCGGGTTCGCGTTTCCGGGGTGAATTTGAAGAACGCCTGAAAGCCGCTATTGAAGAAGTGCAGCACAGCGAAGGGGAAATCATCCTCTTCATTGATGAAATTCATCAGGTCGTTGGAGCAGGTGCGGCACAAGGTGCGCTGGATGCTTCCAACATGATGAAGCCTGCACTGGCACGCGGGGAATTGAATTGCATCGGCGCGACCACATTGGACGAATATCGTCAGTTCATCGAGAAAGATTCCGCGCTGGATCGTCGTTTTGCGCCGATTTTCGTGGATGAACCCGATGAAGAAATGACGATTGAAATGCTCAGAGGGTTGGCAGATCGCTATGAAGCGCACCACAAGGTACGTTATAGCCCGGATGCCATCGTCGCGGCGGTCAAACTTTCCAGCCGTTATGTAACGGATCGTCGTCTGCCCGATAAAGCAATTGATTTGCTCGATGAATCCGCTGCCAAGTTGCGCGTTGCTCTGTATTCCATGCCGCCACACCTGAAAACAATGAAGCAGGAACTGGATCGCCTGACCAGCAGCGAGGAAGATGCCGCCAATCGTGGCGACTATGAAGAAGCCGCACGCTACAAGGTCGAGCGTTTGCAGCTTGACGGGGAATATGAGGCCGCCACCGAGATATGGCGCAGTGAAAACACGCTTGACGAAGTGGTAGATGCAACCGATATTGCCGAAGTCGTCGCCAGTTGGACGGGGATTCCGGTCAACCAGATGTTGCAGACCGAATCCGAAAAACTGCTCAACATGGAAGAGGCACTACACGAGCGTATCATTGGGCAGGACGAGGCTGTTGCTGCCGTTGCAGACGCGATTCGCCGCGCCCGTTCCGGTCTGAAAGACCCGCGTCGCCCAATTGGTTCGTTTATCTTCCTCGGCTCATCTGGTGTTGGTAAGACCGAATTGGCGAAGGCGCTTGCCGAGTTCATGTTCGATGATGAAGATGCGCTCGTTCGCGTCGATATGAGCGAATACCGCGAACAGCATACGGTCAGCCGCTTGTTCGGTGCGCCTCCGGGATATGTCGGCTATGAAGAAGGCGGTCAACTGACCGAGGCGGTGCGTCGTCGCCCCTATCGTGTCATCCTCTTTGATGAAATCGAGAAGGCACACCCGGATGTATGGAACGCACTGCTACAGGTTCTCGATGACGGACGCCTGACCGATGGGCAAGGGCGCGTCGTAGACTTCCGAAACACCGTGATCATCATGACCAGCAACCTCGGTACGGACTACGCGCGGCGTGGTGGAGCGCTTGGGTTCATCCCCAGCAATGACCCGGAACTGGTTGCCGATCACAAGAAGATCGAGAAGGCGATGCGCGATGCCTTCCGCCCGGAATTCCTGAACCGTATCGATGAAGTGATCGTCTTCAGCCCGCTTTCATTGGAGCAGGTACAGCGGATGGTTGATCTGCAAATCCACCTGGTTGCCGAACGTCTTGGCGAACAGGGGTTGGTGATCGAACTGACCGACGCGGCGCGTATCTGGCTGGCAAAGCAGGGTTATGATCCGCAGTTCGGCGCACGCCCGCTCAAGCGTGCAATCCAGAGGTTCGTGGAAAGCCCGCTCTCTGTCCAACTGCTCAAGGGTAACTTCCAGCGCGGCGATGTGGTACTTGTCAGCACAAATGACAAGGGCATCACTTTTACGAAGCAGGAAGGCGTGACCTACGAACTGCCCGTTCACAAGGATGCTGAGTAACTAACTACTCCATTCGGAAATTAGCCGGGATAGGATCGAATATCCCGGCCTTTTTATATTTTTAGTTTGGCGATGCGTCCGCGAAATATCTTATCCAGCTTGATCATTGCCTGAATCATCACTTCTTGTAATTGTTCCCATGTCTCAGGTTGCCGCAAACTTCCGATGTTAGCGATTGGATAAAGAATTCGACTCGCTCGTTTGTCATCCAGCCGTCGCCACTCCAACGTTGTCCCAAATTCCACTTCAATAGCATCCCTCTCGGCCAGGAGTTGCTCGAAAATCGCCTTATTTTTTTCATAATTGTATGTATCAATATAGACATCAATTGCAGCGCTATCGGTAAAAATCAGGTAGTTATAGTTCACCCCGGATTTTCCTGTAGCAATTGTGAGCCAGTGATCACCACCGGGGGATCGGTTTGCGCCCAACGTTGTGAGTGTTTGGCTTTTTTCCAGTAATTTTGTCCAAAAATCTTTCCGTTGATGATTAATCTGCCGTTCTACAATTTCCTTTTTAGTTTCTCCAATTTCCTTAGTTTGTTCGTCAGGCTTGGCGACAACGCTAAACAATGGTGCGAATGATGAATTACCGATACGAATCGCTTCCACCTTTACGAGATAAAATGAAATATCAGCACCAGTGGCTTCGTTGAGCCAATCTATTACCTTTTGATGCTCAGGACGCACATCGGATACCACCCAGATTGCAACTTTAGCATCCAGATTTACCAGATATGTCAGCACTTGTCCCAGATGGGTATGGTCGGTACGTTCAAGTTGGTTTTCAACGATCACCGAATTGCCGTTTTGATCTTCACAAAATAAATCAACATTAAATGATCCAACTGATTTTTCACGATCAAGCACACTTAGCGTAAATCCAATACTTTCTGAAAGCGCGTCGATATTTTCCTGTAGCCAAACAGTAAAATTAAGGGCTTCGTGCCTGAAAGCATCTCTGAGGGGAACTCGTGTTACTTTTTCCACTGGCATGTCACAGTCCTCAATGATGTAAAAGAATGAATTATTCGATTATAGCGGATGATAACCTCCACCAGTCAGGAAGATACGACCTACAGACTGCCTGTTCACAAGCGCCTTTGCCTCACCCTTGCCAATCTGCCCCGGCGCAAGTATACTTTCCCCGCTTGAGTATCCGCGTTTACCTACCCGGTAGATAAAGCGGATGCCTTTCCGTTCCCGCGCGGCACACGCCGTCATGTCGGGGGCGATTACCCATGAAAGGAGGAATAACCACGCGATGCGTAATTATGAATTGACGGTTGTCATTCCATCGGACGTGACTGATGAAGACGTACCCGGTGTTCTGACCACAGTACAAGGCTGGATCGAAGCCGAAGGCGGTAAAGTAGCCGAAGTCAAGCCCTGGGGTCGCCGTAAGCTGGCCTATGCTATTGCCGACTATACCGAAGGCAACTATGTGTTGATGAATGTCAACATGGAAGCCAAAGGATTGGCCGAAGTCGAACGTAACCTGAAGCTCTCCCAGCAAATCATCCGCTACCTGCTCATCAAGGCTGAATAACGGTACAATTACCCGTTGTACATGAATTGTGGAGTAATGGAAGATGGTTCGGGGGTTGAATAAAGTACAGATTATCGGCACGCTCGGTAGAGACCCCGAATTACGTTATACCCCCGGCGGACGCCCTGTCGCTTCCTTCAGTGTTGCGGTTAGCCGCACCTGGAAGAGCGCCGATGGCGAACGGCGGGAAGAAACCGAATGGTTCAACGTGGTGGCCTGGGGCAGCCTTGCCGAAATCTGTAAAACGCACCTCAAGAAGGATCAACAGGTCTACGTTGAGGGGCGCTTGCAGACGCGCGGCTGGTCGGACGAAAATGGACAGAAACACTTCCGTACCGAACTGGTTGCCAACGATATGATTATGCTCGGAGATCGGCGCGGAAATATGGAATTTTCCGCCGATAGCGACGAGGACGAGGGCAATTACGCCTTCTAGCTTGAATGATAAACATGGCAGGTTGCGGCTTGCCCATGACTGACTGTGGAGAATGAAACGTGAGCAATTACGAAGTTGATCAGGATGATGGTGGTGGTCGCCCCGGCAGGTATTCGGGACGCCGCGCCAAAATTTGCCAGTTCTGCGCCGACAAGGTGCGCTACGTAGATTATAAGGACGGCGAAATGCTGCGTCGTTTCCTTACCGATAACGCCAAGATTCGCCCGCGCCGCCAAACCGGGACATGCGCCCGTCACCAGCGCAGTCTGGCGACAGCTATCAAGCGTGCGCGCCATCTGGCTTTGATCCCGTTTGCCGGGGATCGCCAGCGCGCGGATTAGTAGATTTAAGGCGGAGAAAAAGCGATGTCCCTTAAGGATCGGAAGACAAGCGGCCAGCCTAAATCTAACCGGCGCGACTCGGCAATCCGCCGCGCCCAGCGTTCACGCAGTGCCAGAGAAGCGGAGGTTAATCGCGCCGTCCTGTTTGCATCGGGTGGATTGGCGCTGTTGATCATCGTGATTCTGGGCATCGCCGTTTTGAACGATGGGGTAATCAAGCCGTCACAAGCGGTTGCCAGTGTTGGCGGAACGAATATTACAACGGCTGACTATCAAAAGCGCGTGACCTATCAGCGCTGGCGCGACAGCAACCTGATCGCGCAATACTACAATCTGGGGCAATATGGACAGCAGTTGCTTTCCAATTCCCAGAGCGATATTGGCAAGCTGTATAGCGACCTGACTTCCACCACATTGTACGGCAAGCGCGTCCTTGACCAGATGGTTGATGAAGCGGTTGTCGAACAATATGCGAAGGAAAAGGGCATTACTGTTGACGAATCGGAAATTCAAAAGCGTTCCGGGGAATTGTTCAACTATATCCCCAATCCGCAGACTGCCACCCCGACGGTAACGCCTTCGATTACCCCGACGCCGCTGGTTTCGGCAACGCCAAGCCCGTCTCCAACGATTGTCCCAACCAGCACCCCATTGCCTGCCGGAACACCAACCGCTACCCCGACGGCAATTCCTTCGGCTACATTTACTCCCTTCCCGACAGGTCTCCCGACGAATACCCCCGGCGCGACCCAACAGAAGGAAGAGTATGACAAGAGCCAGAAGGGTTACTTCGAGAGCGCGCAAAAGCTGACTGGCTTGAGCCTCTCCGACCTGCAAACGTTGTTCCGTGAAGAAGTTCGTCGCGGCGAACTCCAGAAGAAGGTTCAGGAAGCCATCGGTGGCAAACTTGAGCCTGTACAGGAACAGAACAAGGCGCGTCATATCCTCGTCAGTACCGAAGAAGAAGCCAAAGAAGTGATCGCGGCGATTAATGCTGGTGAATCCTTCGCAGAACTGGCGAAGGCGCTCAGTAAAGATACTGGCAGTGGCGCGAATGGTGGCGAACTCGGTTGGGCATACAAGGGCAAGTATGTGAAGGAATTTGAGGATTTTGTCTGGTCTGCCAAACCCGGTGATCTATCGGCAGCGATCAAGACCGAATTCGGCTATCACATCATCCAGCTGGAAGCCCGCGAAACACGCCCGGTTTCTGAAGCTGATCAGACGCAGGCGCAAAGCAGCCGCTACAGCGCGTGGCTGACCAAGACCAAAGAAGAGAAGAAAGTCACAATCGCGGATTTCTGGTCGGAGCGCACTCCGGCTGATCCGAAACTTTCCGTCTTTGGCGTCCCGGATAACCTGAGTGCAGGCGGTTTCGGCGGCGGCGGAAACCCGTTCGGTCAGTAAACGGCTTTTCTCAGTAGCATAACAAGATTGACGGGCAACCCTGATGAGTTGCCCGTTTTCGTTTGCCTTAAAAAATATTTTTGCGCACAAAACCGAGAAAAATCATATACTAATATGGCATTGGGTTTTTGCACCGGGAGAACTTCACATGGTCACAAAAGTACGGTTTATGTTGTTTTGCGGCTTGATTATCGCTGCCGCGCTCATTATTGCATTCGCAACAACAGGCAATACTCCAGCTTTCGCCAGAACAGTCAGCAGTTACCGCACACAGGCAACGGGAAATGTTGAACGCGGTAAATACATCGTAACCGTTGGCTCATGCGTCGATTGTCATGGAGCGCCCCAACTCGCCAAGAAGGGTGAGGAACCACCGTTGGCTGGTGGCGCAGAGTTCAATCTCGGCCCACTTGGAATCTACTATGCCACAAACCTCACGGCGTTACAGGGCTGGACAGATGCCGATTTCCTGAAAGTCTTTCATGAAGGCATAGAGCCAAAGAAGAACCGCGTGCTAGCGCCGATCATGCCCTATTTCGCGTATCACGGCATGGCAGACGACGACGTGAAAGCCGTTGGCGCATATCTACAATCGCTGACCCCTGTCAAAAATGATGTACCGGAAGCCAAAATCGGAGCCGCCGCTGCCGACGCATTGAAACCCCTCCCGGCGCAGTCAGTCCCGATGCCCAAAATTGATACCAGCGTAGAATATGGCGCATATCTGATCCATCATATTTCTGCCTGTGGCGACTGCCATTCGCCGCACAACCCGGATGGTTCACCGATGGTAGATGCCCCGGAACTTTCTGGCGGCGGGATCAACCTCGGCGGTGAAGATAACCCGCTGTTTGCTACTCCCATTCGTGGCGAAATCCTCGTTGCGCAGGGCTATTCACTGGATACATTCAAGCTGGCGATGCGTCAGGGTATCCGTCCTTGGGGCGCATTGATCCCGCCGATCATGCCCTATCGTGCATTCAAGACCTATACCGATGATGATCTGCTGGCACAGTGGAATTTCCTCCTCACCCTGAAAGCAGTTCCACCCTGGCCTGTACCTAAAGCATCGGCTCCGGGTGGTGCGATTGTCCCGCCAACCGTAGCTCCAACGGCTGAAGCAACCGCCGCGAAATAATCTTTTGATTTTCAAGGGCGGATTACTTCCGCCCTTATGATTCCACTGGCAGACCAGCCAGCCGCATCACCTGTAGGGCATTCGTCGTTGGGCAAGGCCCGGTACGCAACTTGTAATCGAACGTCATCTGTCCATCGTGGACTTCCTCGCGGAAATGGTAATTTGCAATTGCAGGCAGTTCATCCGCCAGTTTCACCAATTCCAGGTCATGCGTAGAGACGATCCCAAACCCATTTTTGCCCACTAGTGCGCGCAGGTAGGATCGACTCCCAATCAACCGTTCCCGATTATTCGTGCCTCGGAAGATTTCGTCAATCAGATAGAGTAGCGGAAGCACGGTTGATGTTTCCAAATCGTTCAGCAACGCACGCAAGCGCCGTACCTCCGCATAGAAATACGAGATGCCATCATTTACCGAATCGGTGACGCGCATCGAGGTATGAACACGGCACAGGCGTAATTGCAGGCTGGAAGCATCCACCACACCCCCGGCAAACGCCAGAACGCTGTTCACCCCAACCGTTCGCAGAAATGAGCTTTTCCCGGCCATATTCGAGCCAGTGATCAGGATCAATTGCCCGGTATGATCCAGTTTGAAATCATTCCGCACTTTCACCGCATCCGGGATCAACGGGTGTCCCAACGCTTCGGCTTGCACTACAGAGCGTTGTGGATCAGTGTGAATCTCCGGGAAAACAGCCTGCGGGTTGAGTGCAGCATAGTTTGCCAGTGAGGACAGTGTTTCCAGTTCGTGCCAGCAGTTCAGCCAGACCGGGAACATCATTGCCAGTTCCGCCTTTATCCGGTGCAGGTTGCGCGCCACCAGCAAATCCCAGGGCAGGAGCGCATTCAGCGATAGCCACAACATCGGGTTGCCGCGCACACTTGCTGCCGCCAATACGCGATTCAGGCGGCGCAATTCCCGCGAGGGGCGATCCGCACTGTGGAATGGCGCGCATAATTCGCCAACCGCGCCTGTTGTTGGCGTGCGTTCGATGCGCCGAAACACGCTCTCCAGACCGCGCAGGGCGGTACTCATCGTGACCGCTTCGCCAAAAATATCGCCAATCGTGCTGGTTTGTGTGAAATACAGCAGCACATAAGCGACGAACACACCCGCCTGTAGTGCTGGAGGAATCTCTATCGCTCCTGCCAGAAACACCAGTACGATATTAACGGCTGCAAGAATCAATAACAGCGGGAGCGCAAAGGGTGCAGTCGGGATCGATTTCTGATCCAGCCACTTTAATACGGCCTCATCTGGTAGCGCATAGGCAAATGCAAGCGCCGAATCAATCGTGAGCCGATTACGAAACAACCAGTGTTCCCGCAGTTCGGCAACACGCGCCTGTCGTACCCTGATCGTCTCCGCATTCGGCACAGCATTCAATAGCCAGTCGCGCAGGCGCAAACTGCCCTCGAAGGACGCGGCAGTATCCAATAAATGATGCACCGAGCGCACGCCAGCGATATCCAGATCAAGTGCAAAAGGGTGTTCTGAAACCGGGAATGGTGGCAATTTCGGGACGGGGATCGCTTCCCAGTCGTGATTCATGCGTGCCAGATTGCTGCGATACAGCCGTAACATCAGGTTATGCCGCTGGATGGATTGCTGATAGCGGCGATGCACGCCTACCGAAAACCCAAACGCAATCAACGATAAAATCAGCGCGATGACGAACCCCGGTACGCTCCGATAGAGTACCGCCAGCGAAACGATTACGCCCCCCAGAAACACCAGTAATCGCACCAGTGACAGACGATCCGCTGTTTTGGATAAGGCTTGTATACGCCCTTCCAAACGCCCAATCTGTCGCTGAATGGATGCGGCATGTTGTGCTTTTGTGAGGCTCAATCTTTTGTAACCGGACGCGAAAAGTCGTTACCCCATTCGTTCCACGACCCATCGTAAACCGATACGTTTTTGAATCCTGCCTCGTCCAGTGCCAGCGCAACCAGCGAAGCGTTCACACCGCCATTGCAATAGGTGATAACAGGCTGATCGGGATTGGTCAGGCCGACTTCTGCAAATTTTTGTCGGAGCAACTCAACATCCAATACGGCGGTACTTGCATCCAGCAGTTTTGCAGTGGGCAGATTGACCGCACCGGGAATATGTCCGCCCCGCAATGCACGCTGCGTCTCGCCAGTGAAATCGGTGGGAATGCGGTTATCCAGTAAAAATGTACCTGCCTGTGCCGCTGGTAACACCTGATCAGCGATCTTGCGCATTTCTGGCTGTGCTTTCGGCGTGAATGTTGCAGGCTGCACCGACGGAACATCGGTTGAGGTTGCACGGTTTTCCGCAATCCATTTAGGCCAACCACCATTCAGGACAGCAACTTTATCATGCCCGTAATAACGCAATGCCCACCAGAGCCGTCCCGCCATGATGTTATTGTGATCATCATAGGCGACGACGAAGGTGTCATCCCCGATACCGAGCCGTTCCATGAAATCCTTGAAGCGCTCTGGCGGCGCAATTTGTACAGGAACAGGATCGTTCGGGTCGGTAATATCGTGTACCCAATCGACAAAAACCGCACCGGGGATGTGTGATTCGGCATAGGCTTCCGGCTTGGGAAGATAAATCGGTTTGCCCAACTCTTTTGGCGGGAGGACTTCGCCACGAATATCGACGATACGCAGATCAGAACGCTTCAGATTTTCACTGAGC
Source organism: uncultured Anaerolineaceae bacterium (assembly GCA_964432445.1). Taxonomy (GTDB): domain Bacteria; phylum Chloroflexota; class Anaerolineae; order Aggregatilineales; family UBA2796; genus JBBRMW01. The sequence goes on along the minus strand of CAYSOC010000033.1, from coordinate 2,637 downwards.
CAATCGGTTTCAACGAGCCAACGCAAGATAAAACATTCTCCGTTCAGGAAAGGCGCTGCCAGACGACCAACTCGCCGGACATCGCCGTAAAATTGATCAAGGCAGGCTGATAATTTGTGATTACCATGACGAGCGAATAGGGGAGGACATTAAACGGGTTCAACGCAAACGCATAAGTACCCTGCAATGCAATCTGGTTTCCCGCAAACTGCCAGCCACCTGCCGCGCCGATTTCGCCTTGTGCGGTCATCAGACGCGATTGGAATTGTCCGTTTGGCATACAGACAACTTGTCCATAGCCCCCAAGCCCGGTCATCGGATGCTGGTATTGTACGCCCCATGTCCCGATTACATTGACAACAGCGGGCGCAACATTCGGAGATGATGCAGGTTGACGGGATGGCGGAGAAGCATCGGAAACCTGTGTTCCCTTGAGCGCCGCAACCAGTTTTTCCATTCCAGCAGTGTAATTGTAGCCACTCAAATCGAGATGTTGTTTGCCAGCAAGAGGATAGCGCATATTTCGACTGGGTTCACATTGCGCACAATAGACGGGATAGATCACTTTTTTCTCCTCAGCAGCGAGGAGTATTTCCTTTTCCACATTTTCGGAAGCGACAGCCGAGGGGGACAGCACAACGATAAACGCATCACAGGCGGCTATTGCGTCAAGGATAGAACCTGTCCATGTATCGCCTGCCTGTATCCCCTTATGGTCGATCCAGACTTTCATCCCCGAAGAACGCAAATCGTGGATAAACGGCTCGACAAACGACGTATCCTTGTGGGAATAGCTGATAAATACTTTCATGATCATCCCGCCTGACTGTCAATTCTTGTTCGGTGCATCTCTCCAGTCTACACCATCCGGGATACTTAGATAGCCGGGGAGTTCGCCCTTGCGCGATGTGACGCCATATTGCCAGATGATCTCTTTCGTTTCCTTGTCGATGATGATTACCCGGTGGTTATAGTCGTCAGTAGCGATGATATGGCCGTTCGGCAGTTCAGCGGCGATAGAAGGCCAGCGCAGGCGTTTATCTGGCACGCTGTCGTCATAGGGGCCGTACTGCCAGATGATATTGCCCTGCCTATCCATTTCGCTGATCGAACCATATTTTAAATAATCAGCGATGATGAACGTCCCGCGCGGCGTCGGTTGGGCATCCGATGGATAGCCAAGTTTGGTATGCACTGTCCAGATTTCGTTGCCTTCACGGTCAATCTCTGTGATGCGCGCCCCGGTGATCTCCGTGATCAGAAAGCCGCCATTGGCAAGGGGCGTTGCGCCGTTCGGCTTGTTATAAAAGCCGGGTTCAGAGATGCACTTATGGGCTTTGCCGTATTCCTTGAGCAGTTTGCGCGTTTCGCGGTCATAGATCACGACGCGACAGTTATTGATCTCTGCAACAGAAATATTCCCATCTGGCAAGACATAGGCATCGTCAGGCGTATAGGTCTGGTCAAACTCCGAACTTGGCATCCCGCGCCCATATTGCCAGACGACTTTTTTGGTGGCGTAATCAAGCACCTGGATTTCATTATCCAGACCGAGGCTAATCGCAACCTCTTTTTCATCGGGCGAGAAAAACACGTCGTCCGCACCATGTGAATTTTTGCGTGCCGGAAAATGATATTCCCATATGATCTGTTTGTCCGGGGTGAGTTCGATGATTCGATTGTTGCCACGATCTGCGATGAGCAGGTTACGATCCAGCGGCGGGTTGATCTGGGAACGGGCAGGCTGTGGACGCGCACCAATGAGCAACACAAGACCTAGCATAAAGAATGGAATCAATCGGAGAACTAAACGCATCAGGGGGTATCCTGTTCCAACCGCTTGAGGATAGCAAAATAACGATACGTATTGCTCGATAGCAAACTGCTTGTATTGGGGACGTAAAATGGGGTTATTGCGGTAAGTTCCCACCCCTCTTCGCCCAGTTGATTCAAATAATCCAATACAAAGGGCAAGGGGCGTTTGAATGTTTTCTTCCCATCATGGGCAACTCGAAAATCGTCGCCATTGTTAAACAATAATTCAAGTTGACGATAAACCCAGCGTGCCAAATTTCATCCTCATCATTACATTAAGGCGGGTCGGGACTTGCCCAACCCAGCCAACAATGATACACTATGCAGCGTAAACTCTGCTACTGTTCCCGTAGCTCAGAGGATAGAGTGATGGCCTCCGGAGCCATAGACCTGGGTTCGATTCCCAGCGGGAACGCCAACTAAAACATAAAACAATTACGCGATTTTCCAAAGATACAGGAAAATCGTTTTTGTTTTGCAGGCAAAATTAAAGGCGCGACAACCAGTGGTCATCGCGCCTTTGAGAAATAGTCTTTGGGAATACGGTTATCCCAAAGACCGCTATCCAGATTTAATCTGCGCTGCCGTTGTCGACGCTGTTGTTTCCAGACGAACCTGGTTGACCGCCAATCACGCCACCGAGCGCAGGTTTGGATGCAGCCACCCACTTGCCCGCGACAGGCAATCCTGCTGTCGGACCGAAGGTGAACACGTTGTCCGTGCCTGCGGTGGCATTGTTCGGATGTAGCGCGAACACACCTGCCGCGGTCAGATAGCCAACCGTGCTGTCACCATCGCCATCCCAATCGCCAACAACGGGCG
>CAYSOC010000032.1:6698-45745 GCA_964432445.1 uncultured Anaerolineaceae bacterium | reverse complement strand
AATCGGCGCGAGATGTAGCAGAAAGTTCAGATATGAAATACCGCTGGCCTGACCAATGATCACGTTTTGCGGGTTACCCGTGATCGTCGCGGTTGACCCAACATTTGCCGCTGTTGCCAATCCGATCAGATAGGGAACGGGGTTGCGTCCGGCGCGTTGGGTGACGGTGACAACCAGCGGCGTGAACAGCAGGCAAACCGGATCATTCAGAAAAACAGCCGAAAGTACACCGGATGCGATAACCACCAGTGCCAGCAATACGCGCGGCGAATGCGCCAACCGTAACACCCGATCCCCAACCAGATTGAAGAAACCTGCTAGTCTCAAATTGGCATTCAAAACCATCATGCCAAAGAGCAGCATAATCGTGGCGAGATCGACAGCGTGGAGTGCTTGTGCCTGCGTAATCGCTCCGAATGCGAGGAGTGCTGCCGCGCCCACCAGTGTAATGGTGGTGCGGTTCATGCGCAACATCGGGACGCGCCCGACAGCTATCCCGATGTAGGTGAGCAGGATGATAATGGCGTAAAGGAATGTCAATTACAGTTTGTACCCAGTCGCTGGCAAAAAAGCGGTTTCAAGTCTAGCTCTGGCGCTTGCCCCGCCATCGCCTCATAAAACATTTGCGGCGTTCCCATCATGTTCAAGGCCGCATTTTGATAATACTCGGAAAGCCCCGCCTTGAAGCGATTCCAGTGCATCTTCTCGCCAAGTTCGCGCATGAACACCGCTCCTAGCCCATAGGTATGCACCATATATTCGCTGAAATCTGCAAACGACTCTACCGGAGTATCAATCGGACGTGCCGTACCTTTTAGCCGATTTGCCCATGTCAAAACGTTCTGCCATTCACGCTCGGCAACGTCCTCTCCATAGGTATCGAGGTAAAACAGATACATCGCAATCTGGGCAAGAGATTCATCGAGCCAGGCGTGACGCGCCACATCGTTCCCGGCAACACCATAAAACCATTCGTGGGCAACTTCATGAGCAACGATAAAGCGACGATAGGCCGTATCGCGGCTGGTATCCATGAATAGCAACGTCGGATATTCCTCTCCACCGCTCGGATAGACAAGCGCCAGAACCGTCAGCCCGCTGTAAAAATATGGCCCAAATGTTTTTTCGTAGTAATTGAAGGATTCGAGCGTCAGCTTGGCGATTTCGTCTGCGATAGCCTGCGTCGTCTTAAACTTGATATCGATCAGGACAGGCGCTTCGGCCACACGCTTTTGACCCCATCCTTTGGTCAGGACAAACACAAAATCCCGTGCGGGTCCGGTCACAATATGATAGACGACCTGATTACCCTGTACTTCGGTGCGCACATGCCCCGTCGTGTATAGCGCCATATTGTTCGGTGCGCGCAGCTTCACAGCGAATAGCGCTGCCTCGCTATATACATAATCGAGGCTCTTGGTCATGATATCCTCACGCCAACCCTTGCCAGATTCATAGACTGCCAGCATCGGGAATGCCTCACGTGCATCCAGCATATCGCCCTGAACCGCATACTGCACGGTGTAATTGACCAGAATTTCGGCGCTTTTGCCGGGCATAAGTCCCTGTGCAAATGGGATATCCAGAACACTCTGATAGTTATCGCGCACCTGAATGGGAATGGACGCACCGTTCAGCTTCACGGACTGAATGGTCATGCGCGGTTTGCTGAAACTTTGCCCGTAACTCGCGGGGATCGGATGATTCGGATAGAGGCGAAATACCGCTTTGGGCAGGTTATCCGGTGTGTTGTTCACAAACAAAATGCGGGCTGTGCCTGTGATTTTTCGGGTTGGGTAATCTACATCAAGCGCGAGAAGATAACGGGTACGCTTGAGGAAGGGTTCACCAACTTTCTCACGCCCCGGACGCGCCCATGCCGTATCAAGAAATTCTTTTTCATCCGGCAGTGTTAGCGATGCAACAGCAGTCTGAGCAAATATGAAATTGGTGTTACTGAACGCCAGCGTAGCAAGCAGCAAGACGATCAGAAAACGATGAATCCTGCGGTTCAATTGACCTCGTACATAAAAAAAAGAACGACGACAGATTATACGTGGCGGGGGACTAGAGGTACAAGACAAACCTGGCATAAACTCAGAGGGGCGCTGACATATGCACCAGCGCCCGGTCTGCCAACCCGGAATTTTAGCGAGTCAGGCGATCCAGACGATCCACCATGTCGCCGAGGATACCGAACGCGCGATCTACTGGCTCCGGCGTCATCATATCCGCACCAGCCAGCTTGAGTGCATCCACTGGATAGAGCGAACTACCCGCATTCAGGAATTGCAGATACTTCGCGGCGGCAGGCTCACCATTCTGGCTGACATGCTGTGCCAGCGCGTTCGCTGCGGAAATCCCTGTCGCATAATTGAACACATAGAACCGCGCGTACAGGTGCGTGAACTGCGCCCATGTGATACCGATCCGTTCGCGGTCAATGTGCATCTGCCCGCCATAGCCTTCCTCGAACAGGTCTGCCATGAGCGAGTTCAGATCGTCCGCAGTCGGCGTGACGCCCTTTTCGACGCGCGTATGGAATTCCAGTTCAAAGCGTGCCAATGTCGGCATGATGAACAGATAGCGGTGGAAGTTGCTGAAGGCTTCTTCAAGGATGCCAAGCTGGAAATCGCGGTCTGTCTGCGTTTCGAGCAAGTGCGCACGTACCATCGCCTGATTGAAGTTACTGGCGGTTTCGGCAGCGAACATAGAGTAATTCGCATAAACCATTGGTTGCGTTTTGTTGGTGTAGTAGCTGTGCATCGAGTGACCGAGTTCATGTGCCAATGTGGACATGCTCTCGAAATCATCGGTATAGCTGTGGAAGATGAAAGGATATGTTCCCTTCACACCGTAGCTGAACGCACCTTGCCGTTTACCCTGATTCGGGTATACATCTACCCAACGTTCTGCTTCCAGACCGTGCCGCATCGTCTGGACGTAATCCTTGCCAAGCGGAGCCATTCCATCGCAAATCATGCCGATAGAATCGGAGTAAGGGACAGTTGGGCGATTATCGCTGAATGGGGCCCAAATATCATAAGGGTGCAATTCATCAACGCCGAGCGCACGCTTGCGAACCGCCCAATATTTGTGCCACGTTGGGAGATTGCGCTTGAAGGCTTCGAGCAGGTTATTATAGACCTGTACCGGAATATTGTTTTCAAACAGTGAGGCTTCCAGCGCAGTGTTGTAGCGACGAACACGCGATTGGAAAACATTACTCTTGACTGATGCAGCAAGGTTCGCAGCGAGGGTGTTCTTGAATTCAAGATAGCCATCTGCATAGTTGTTCCAGGCTGTGGCGCGTGCAGTGCGGTCTGTGAATTGCTTTGTGCCTTCCATATTGCTCTGCACCAGCTTGACAGATTCACCGTCGGCGGTGGTGTAATCCTTGAATTTCATGTCCGCATCGGTGAGCATCCCGACGACATTGCCGATTGCACCAACAGTTTCCTGTGCCAAGCCTAAGACTTCCTCGACCTCTGCGGAACGTACATGCTCCTGCAACCGGAACAGGTTATCTATGTTGTGTCCGAGGTGTGCCAGACGCGGTTCTGCCTCCACCCATTCGAGCAGTGTTTCGCGCCCGATGGCGATCAGTTCTGGATCGATAAATGCCGAAGTCGCGGCATATTGCCCATAGAGAGCGCCCGCACGCCCTTCCATCGCTTGTGCCTTTTGGTCGCTCGTGTCAACGGCAGAAGAGAATCCAGCGTAAAGCAGCAGGCGGGCGATCCGTCCGTGCAGGTCGTCGTTGAGTTCAAACATATCGGCAGTGACACCCGAACCTTCCGCGAGGCGTCCAGCATAGGCAGCAAGTTTGGCAATATCTGTCTGGAGGGCGTCACTTTCACCCTGCCACGCTTCACGGCTGGCAAAGACGCTTTCCGCATTCCATGTATATTCTTTGGGAACATCGGCGCGTGCTGGTACAGTTTTTACGAGATCAGTCATCTTTTCCCATTCCTCTAAAGAAATTGATGATAAGTATACGAATTATACGGAATTTTTGTTCGGGATATGTAATTTCCTACTCCAATCGTAGAAGCTATGCCGAAGTTGAATCTTTCCGATTGAGCAGACAGGTTTTACTTGTAACCTCGTTCGCTTTGAATGCGTGTATCACACGTTTGACACAGGAGGCGTGTATTTTCTTGTGTATATCCCTTCATTGCCTCAAAACGGTCAAGCACAATATAGCTTTCAGGAAGCGGGCTTTTGCAAACGGCACATAATCCATTCTGCTCTTGCCGTTTGAGTTCTTTTAGCTTACGTCGGTGTCCCGGCTTTCCGCGCTCATCATAGGCTAATTCTTTAGACAGTTTGCGCCGGAGCGCCCAACGTAAATCGTCGTCTCCATTACTCAATTCAAGGAGGCGCTTGCGCACTTCATTGATCAGAGGCGCAAATTTTTCTTTGAGTTCTTCTCGCGTAAGATTTCTGTTGGGCAAGCCAATACCTCCTTTTGACAGGCATTCAAAGTATCTACTGCAACCCAATCTCCACAACAGGCATATTATGTGTTGTTGCCTGCAACTCCGAAACGCCTGCACTCAGCGAGGTCACGTTCCGCAACCAGAGATAATCCACGCGCGAAGTCACATTGTTGATCAACTTCCATGTGATCGCTTTCTCTGCTGCCAATCCCGAAAATGGATCAGAAAAATAGGCAGCCAGTTTTTGATACACATCCGAACCAGGCGTGTTGTTGAACGTTCCACCGAGGACAGTACGATTGGGCAAACCCGGATCATTCCCGGCAATCAAACTGAAAATTTCATCCAGTTGACGCAATTGATCCTGCTGCTGGCTTTCTGCGTCGCGGCTGGAATCGCGCAGGAGCAAACCAAGCTGCGTGTTATAGATGTTCAGGATACCCCCGTCAATCGTTCGTAGTTGAACATATTGAATACCAGTTTGTTTGCCGATACTGGTGAGCAATTGGGTTTGGCGAGTCAGAATCGGCAAGCGTGTCAAAATTGCCATGCCTTGCAATGCTTCATTGGTCGGGAAATAATCGGCCTGCATTCCGACAGCCTGCGCCAGCCACGCCACCTGATCAATGCCATAGCTGACCATGCGTCCGGTTTCGACCTCTTGCAAGAGGACAATATCCGCACCATTTTTCTGGATTTCGTTGGCAATCTCGCTGAGGTTCTGATCGAAATAGAGGCTGTAACCACCGTGCAGGTTGAGCGTCACAATGCGCAACCGATCCGATCTTGCAGGCGGTTGGACAAACACCGGGCTAGCAAATGAGTAGGTTACGCCACCTGCTACCACAACTAAAAACAAAATGAAGGCAGATTCTGCGAAGCCGCCGCCTCGAAACGGTAACCGCTTGCGCGCTACAATCGCGGGGAGATTCACGAGCAATACGGCAACAATCACGATCCCCAGACCCAGACCGCGAAAGCCGCGCACCATCCCGCCGAACGGCTCCTGTAGACCGCGCACGAACGCATAATCGTAAGTGAAGTAATCTGCGCCCGTCAAAACAAGGAACAAGATCAGACCAATCGAGAGTGCTGCACCGCTGAAATTACCACGCCCTTCCGCAGGCTGTACCAGCCACCACCACGACAGGCACAACAAAAACTGTGCAATAAGCAAGGCAATAGCAGAGGGTGGCCCCTGAAACCGATAGCCAACGACGAAAAGCAAACCAGTCAATAGAAACCATACCCAACCACGCCACTGGGCATCGAAAATAACCAGAAACCGTCGCGCCAGTTCGCGTATCGCTGGAACGAGTGGCAACAAGGTCGCCGCCACGAGATAAGGGGCGATTACAATACCATCACCGCCTGCACGCCGTGCCAGTGTATTTGGCAAGCCCAAAACGGCAAATTCCAGATAGAGCAAACCGCCCAGCGCTACTGCCCCCCATCCCGCGATTTGTGTTTTGGGTGGCGGTTGATAGTCGGGATTACGGCGCTCGCGCCCTTCCAGTGCCAAATTCAATGCAGTAACCAGAAACAGAATCAGAGACAACCCGGCTTGAGTTGCGAGAAAACGCCCATCCCATGTCAGGTCGGTGGTATTGCCATAGGCCCGGATAACCTGATCCACCCCAAAGCCAATGACAAACATGAACGGAAGCTGATCAGCACGACGACGCGCAAGTACCGCCGCATAAAGCGCACCACCGCCAGCAGCGGCCACCGCCCCGATCACCCCCAGCATGGTATGCCCGCCGAAGGTCATATAGACGCGGCCTGCCGCCGAAACCGCTGCCACCAGCGTCCCAAAACGTCCAAATAAGAGGACGCTTAGAGGTAACAGAATTGCGATCCCGGCAAGGATCAGTTCAATCTGCACATCCCCAACGTTAACGAATCCCGGTGTAGCGCCGACACTACCTGTATTTACGGTACGACTAAGTTGATCGACGCTGCCGATATGCGCGTATAACGTTCCATAGAGGAAGCGCACCGCCTGCACAAAAAAGAGGCCCATAAGACCAGCCTCAAGATTACGGAGTAAGTCTGTTCGGAGTGATTTCATGGCGCTAATTATAGCGTGGCCTGTTTATTGTGCCGTTATGATTTTGAGACGTAATAACCATAAAAACGCATTGAGAAAACATTAAAATTCTCACAGGTTCACTCGCAAACAAATTTCATTTTAGTTATGATCGTTGCGAAAATACAAACGGGGTTGTACTTGCAATGGCACTGGAAGATACCCGATACGAACCATCCAACCGGGCGCGGCAGATTGCAGCCCTGAACAACATTTCGGCACTTCTGAGTGTGACGCTGGACCCCGCACAAGTATTGGAATCGGTTGGGGCATCTTTACTTGAAGTCACGCAGGCCGAGGGTGGCGCGGTACTGCTCTACCCGGATGATGGAACGCAGCAACTTCGGGCAGTGCATGTCATAGGGGATGCCCCCTCCCCGATAGACGGATTACCGCCGATTCTCCTGCTCTCGGAATCCACCTATTTTGATAATCCTCCGTTCACGCCGATTAATTTACACGAAGATCATATCCTCGGCCATTTTCGTCACCATCTGGGACGACAGGGCGTCGTCGCAATGATTGAACTGCCTCTGCTGGTGGGGAGCGAATTATTAGGCGAGATGGTCGCCTATTTCCATGAACAGATTCATTTTTCCGGCGAAGAAATCGAATATCTGAAAATCTTTGCCAATCTTGCCTCTCTTTCGATCAACCACGCCCGTATCCATGCCCGGACAGATCGCGCCTTGCAACAGCGTATCGCGCAAATTTCGGCGCTGGCGGCAATCAATCAGGAACTAACGGCTACGCTCGATCTGCAACGCCTGTTTGAACTCGTGCTGGATCACGCGATTGACGCTACCAACAGTAAATCCGGTGTTCTGCTCCTGCGCCCGGAGCGCTCTTCCGACCCAATGCAGATTGTCGCGCAACGCGGGCAGGATAAACGGCGCACTGCCGAATTTTTGCAACGTCCGGCAGTCTTGCGTTCGCTGACTATGAATCAATCCGTTGTAGAAGCTGCGCAGTTTGGCGAATTGAGTGTTCCGATTTCCCGTGAAGGGGATATTCTCGGTGTGATCGCACTCACAAGTACGAGCAATGAACCTTATAGCAGCAACGATGTCGCCTTTGTGCAGCAACTTGCAAACCAGGCACTGCTGGCGATTGATAACGCGCGTTTGTTTGGACGCATTGAGGAGAGTCGCGGCAGATTACAGGTCATCCTCGACTCCATGCACGAAGGTGTTTTGCTCCTTGATGCCCAGGGAACAGTCATGATCGCCAACCCGCAGATCGAAAATCTCTTCGGGATTAGGATCGATTATGTGGTTGGGAAATCGCTCAATTATCTGTTGACCGAACCGCGTCAGCGTTACGCGCGCTCACTTGGATTCAATTCGGAAATATTGCGCCAGCTTATCGCCCAGATTGCAGAGGGGATCATCCCGGAACTGCCCGATCATACCTATCGCATCGAGCAGCCAGCCGCACGGTATATCGAACGTAGCGGCGTCGTGACGCGCAGTTTTGACGGGGATGTAACAGGGATTTTGCTGGTCTTTTCCGATGTATCCCGACAGCATGAAGAAATGCAGGCACGCGAAAACCTCTCGCAAATGATCGTACATGATTTGCGCTCACCGCTGACTGCTGTCTCTACCAGCCTGAAATTGATCTCCGAAGTTAAATCCGAAGATCGCGCTGTGAATACCCTGTTGGCGCAGATTACCGACGCTTCGCAACGTGCGTTACGTAAGGTATTGTCACTGGTCGATTCCATCCTCGACATTGCCAAGATGGAAGGCGGCACGATGACGCTGGATCGTTCGCCGCAAAGCCTGCGTGCCATTGCTGAAAGTATCCGCGAGGAACTCTATCCGATTGCACAGGAACTGGAAATCTCTATTCATCTGGAACTATCAGATGATTTATCCCCTCTCATGATCGACACACACAAGATCGAGCGTGTGTTGCTGAATCTGATGGATAACGCCCTCAAGTTTGCCCCGGTTGACGGGATCGTAAAAATTTGTGCGCAACCTCTCGATGAACAGTGGATGCGCGTTGAGGTTTGCGACAACGGCCCCGGCATCCCGGACGAATCCAAGCAACAGATTTTTGAGCGATTCGGACAGGTCAGCGGCTCGCGCGGGCGGCGACGCGGCACGGGATTAGGACTAACCTTTTGCAAGCTGACTGTCGAGGCGCACGGCGGGCAAATCTGGATTGAGGACAATCCCGGCGGTGGTAGTATTTTCGCCTTTACGCTCCCGATTGCGACCTGAGTCAGCCTAGAACACGTATTCCGAAAATTATCCACAGATAACTGTAATTGAGCGCTCGCCGGATTTTGCGTCGTGCAGCGTAGAGCAGGATTCCCACCACCACACCGGGCATAAACCGAAAAATTCCCAACGGTTCGGCATAGGTCGAAAACGGTACAAACGGCATGATCAGCGCATTGGCGAACAATAGAAAGGTATAGAGATGCCAGCGCCGCGCCAGTAAATCGCGCCCGGTTTGCCAGAGCGCCCATATACTCGATACCAGCACCGGAATCAACGTAAACAGGCTGATCGCAAATGTAGCTGCCCCATAGTTCAGAATACGAAGCACCCCCATAAACGGGATGATTTCAAATGGAGTGGCACGCGCCCCACCCGATCCCACTCCGAGCATCCCGAATTTTGAATAGAGGACAACCTGCCAGAGTGCGAAGGGCAGCAATACGCCGATCCCCATCAGGATGGCGGGACGAATGCGGCGCTGTGATAGCAAATACAATCCATAAGCAATGGCAAAAAAGACGGTGGTTTCTTTGGTCAGAACGGCCAGCGCCATCAACAGCGTAAACGCGATTGCATTTTCACGCTTTGCCGCCAGAATTGCCGCAATCGCCAGCATGTAAGCCAACGGTTCATTGGTACACAGGCGCACCGCAACAAATACACCTGCGAATAGGCCGTAGCTCAGAGCATACCAGCGACTGACCTTTTCTTCGGTAAGCAGCTTTTCGAGAAGCGCTACGCCTATCACCAGCGCGATTAGATTGATCCCGACCAGCGCCCAGGGTAAAAGCGCTTCCTGCCCGCCAAGAGAAACGATCCAGGCTAGCGCCGGGTACAGGATACGCTGAAAACGATAGGCTGGAACATCACCTGCCATGAATTGGGCGGCATTAGACGGATTGCGTGCGATGTAATAGGCGAACTGCCCGTCGTAGCCTTCAGGATCGCGCGAGAATAATGTGGGGTCGAAATTATGCCCGATCCGCACAAATTCCAGTGGATTGCCGAAGCTGATCAGGATGACCAACAAATAACCCAGACAGGCGATCAGGACGACCTGCCAGGGACGGATTTTTTTTAACATGGATGAAGTTTTCTACCGTGATGAATCGTCTGCTCAGGAACGCGCACCCGATGATTGAATGAATCGATCCGGGAATTCCTTCAATTCACCCGTCACCAGATAGATCGCGCGTTCACAGATATTTTTAGCACGATCTCCAATTCTTTCCAGTCCATGCGAAACCCACAACAAATATGTGCCACGTTCAATCGTTGCAGGGTCGCGGGTCATATAGCCAAGCAAATCGTTGAAGACGCGCTGGTGCAGTTCGTTCACCATCCCGTCGCGCGTCACGACTGTTTCAGCCAGTTTGACATCTTGCGCAAGATAGGATTTTACCGCATCTTTGACCATCCCGCGTGCGATTTACGCCATTTGGGGAATGTCGACCAGCGGCTTGAGCAACGGTTGATCGCACATCCGCAGGGAAAGTCGCGCAATTCCCGCCGCATGATCGCCAATGCGTTCAAGGTTGGTCGCAATACTGATGGATGCGACGATATAGCGCAAGTCGTGACCCGCTGGTTGCTGTGTCGCAATTGCGGAATAGGCTTTTTCTTCGAGTGAGTAGCGCACTGCATTCAGGTGTTCATCATCGGCAGAAATACGCTTGGCGAGTTCGCAATCGCGCTCGCTCAGGGCAACAATTGAATTTTTGATCGCGGTATCTGCCATACTCGAAAGTCGCAGAATATCATCGCGGATTTCGCCAAGATGACGATCAAAGGTCGGACGTGCTGGCATTTGACTTTATCTTTCCGGGTAGCCGAGATTAGACGTTTAGAATGCACAATCTATTTTAAGCCATTATAAAAATAACGGGGCAGGATCATTAAAAAGTTGAATGAATTTTATACAACCCCCGTTTTTTGTTTTTAACTATAATGGGGGCATTCAAGAGGATTTACAGGGATGTCTGAAGGTTCACAAACGTTCGAGATGCTTTGGGATTGTCGCATGTGCGGGACAAAGAAGCTGCTCGGCAAACGCAATCGCTTCTGTCCCAATTGTGGCGCAGCACAAGACCCGGAATGGCGTTATTTCCCGTCCGACGCAGATATGGTATTCATTCAAAATCCTGTCCATGTCGGCGCAGATAAAATTTGTCCGGCCTGTAACACTGCCAATTCCGGCGATGCCAAATTCTGTGTGCAATGTGGCGCAGATATGGCAACCGCAAAGGAAGCCAGCGGGATTGCCAGTGTAGACACCGGATTCGAGGGCGCATCCGGCGCATCGCGGGATGTTGTCAAGGAAAAATGGGAAGCGGAGCAAGCCGCTATCAAGGCTCAAACGCAACCGAAAAAGAGTTTCCTCGGCATTCCCAATTGGCTGATAGCGGTGCTGGTATTGGTATTGGTTGGCGGTGGCGTCTTTGCATTTCTGAGCAATTCGCGCGATAAGGCCACTATCAAGGTGAGCGATCTGGATTGGACGCGCACGATCAAGGTTGAACAATATGCACCATACTCAACGGGCGCGTGGATTTCGGGCGTTCCCGGTGATGCCTATGATCGGAGTTGCGGGCAGAAGATCAAAGGCTATAACAAGGTTCCAGATGGCACAGAGCGCGTTTGTCGCAATAAATCTGTTTCCGTGCCGTGTGGTTATACCTATAAGGATAACAAGGACGGCTCTGGCAGCCGGGTGACCAAGTATTGCCGAGAAACAAGACAGGAATGCAACACAGAGACGAAGTATCGGGATGTCCCCTACTATGACACCTATTGCAGTTACAAGGTGAATCGCTGGGGTCCCGTCGATCCGGTGGTCGCTACTGGTGGGCCTGACGAAACACCGGATTGGCCCTTGTTTACGTCCAATAACAGTTCATCCGTCGGGAACAAACGCGAAACCGGGCGCGAGGAAAAATATCAGGTGACCTTTACCCAGGCAGGTAAAACTTCTCCGTTGACGTATGATCCGAAGACGCTGGAACAATATAATCTGTTCAAAATCGGGCAGAGCTACATTGTGGAAATCAACAAACTGGGCAATGTCTTCTGGGAAACACTAACGCGCAACGCACAGTAACCTCCATTTTCAGGAGGCATTTATAAAGTTAAATGCCTCCTGCTTGTATAAAATGATATAGTAATTGCAAAACTCCGATATGTTATATTATGCGCCGAGAGTTCGTATTTTAATAAACCATCGGAGCGAAGCATGAACGATTTAACCGCAGTACAGGAAGCCCTCGATGCCGGATGTCTCGAAGATGCACGCGAACTTCTTCGAGAGTTATTAAAAACCCCCGATGCAGAAACCTACTATGTAGCTGCGCAGGTTGCTGTGACGGAGCAACAAAAGCGCGATTTTCTTCAAAAAGCAATTGATCTTGATCCATTTCATACCAAAGCACATAAGGCACTGGAAGCTGCGAAAGCCCCACCTGCCCCATATGCCATGCCTGACGCTGTAGCATCTCCTGTTCCAAAAGCACGTCGTGGTATCCCGCGTGCAGGTTTGCTGGTTCTCGCGGCAGCAATCATTGGAATTATTGTTGTCGGTGGATTATTAACGGCTTCCAGCAACTCATCTTATAACGCGACCCAAAGTGCTATCGCGCGCAGTAATTTGAGCAGTAACCAGACACGTGCTGCTTCTAACGCACGCAGTACTACAGCAGCAGGTAATACGACTACTGCCGCACGCAATATGGCGACGGCTACACGTAATTCCTCTGCCTTAACAGCAACAGCGGCAGCCCAGGTGAAAGTTGGACAGGATTTCCTCCGATATTATTTCACCAAAAATTATAGCAGTGCGGGTAATCTGGCTTGCCGCAGTATTGCCAATCTTGTTAACTCCGGCAAATACAACAACATGGCACGGGCGATTGATAAGATGTTTGGGGCCGATCCTAAAGTCAGCAACGCCTCATGTAAGTTGGTGAATGGGGTTTTGCAGTGCAACGTGCGAGGAACAGCCAATTATAATCGCTTTGAATACGAACTTGATTTACAGACATCAGTAGAAAACGGTAAAACCTGTGTACATAACATTTCTGTACCGAAGTAAAATTTCAGTTTTGGCTTGAGCGGGCGACGAGGATCGAACTCGTGACGTCTTGCTTGGGAAGCAAGCATTCTACCGCTGAATTACGCCCGCGTAGAATGTGGGTTATTATAGGCCGTTTCAGGGATCGCGTCAAGCACGATTTTGCGATCCCTATGGAACGGCTTTATTCTGAAATACCAGAAACGTCGGATTCCCATCGGATTCCAGACTAATCATGATCGCTTCGCCATCCGGGTGCATCATAGTCATTTGTTTGATCGTTTCCAGATCAATGAGCGGCGCAAAGATTGCATAAGGCTTCGTATAGTCAACGAAGTTATTATCCGCTGGCAGACGTGCTTCCTGCACTGCGTAGCGGCGCGCACGGTTTGACGCCAGAAACTTCACAACGTCTGTATCGCCTACTCCATTCGAGATAAACAATTCCGGCGTCATCGAAAGAAACTGCATTTCGTCGGAGTTACGCGGGATGGGGTTGCGTACTACAACGACTTGTTTGCCTTCGTCCAGCGCATCCCGAACCATCCAGCCCAGTTTATTGGTCGTCTCATTAGCACGATTATTGAAATAGCCACGTTCCGGGATATATACCATCACCAGAAACGCAAAGTTGATCGCACAGATCAGACCAGCAAGCCCATAGGCCAGATCGCGCCGCTCATTTTCACGCCGTAAAATAATAGCAATCACGTCTGCCAGCGCGATCCCACCGATCCCAACCAGGAGCGCCAGCGGAGCAACGCCGGGATAGTAACGCTGGTATTGTGGTGGCGCGACGGAAAATGTCGAACCGAGAAGAACTATCGAGAATGCCCACCCCAATGGAAAGGCATAACGCGGACTGTGCCAAAGGCGTCGCAAGCATACCCCCGCTCCGATCAACAGCAATATGCCACCTGTAAATAACATTAAATTGGAGCTTGCGCCATACCAACTGGCATCGGGTACGCTGAACAATCCTCCAAAGGAGCGATAAAACTGCTCCCAGGGTGTCCCAATCGCCAGTTGATAGATTTGCAGGTATGCGCTATCGGAAAAAACATTGACAAAGGCGCGTGTCGAAATCGGCATATGGTAATAAAGCAGGTAAAAATGCTGTGGCAAGGCAACAACGGCAAACGAAACGAACGTTAGCGCGATACCCCGCCAACGCCGCCGAACCAGACCGGGATCACGCAGGAACATAAATATCAAGTAGGCAATGAGTACAGGCATGATCAGGCGTCCACCCAGATAAAAAAGCTGTGCTATCGCCGCCAGCACCCCCGCCAACACAAAATCACGCCCGCTGCTTTGACGCAACCCACGCAGAAACCAGAAAGCTGCCAGCGTGGTAAACAGCGGATCGGCGGGTTGGTTCATGGCGATCCGTGCAAACAGAAAATGGAAAGGCCATGCCAGCATAAACAGCGCCGCAAACACAGCAATACGCCGATTGAACAATTCTTTTCCGAGCAAATAAGTCGCACCGATGCCAAGCGAACCCATCACTGCCGAAACCATACGCACACCCGCGAAGTTTTGCCCAAAGATGGATATGCTCGCGCCAATTAATCCCTGAAACAAGATCGGGTGAGAATGGAAACTCGGCATGAATGGCGAGTAAGCAAAATTGCGCGTCAGAATATTCACACCATCCATTGCAAACAGAGCCTCATCCTGATCCATTAGGTTCGGCGTGTTATTTAGATTCATGACGCGGATAATCAATGCCGCCAGAGTCAACAGTGCAAAAATCAGCAAATCGGGCGAAATGGTGGGGCGTTCGTCGCCACGCACCGATATGATCAGCAGCCCGATCCCGGTTCCCCATGTTGCCAACTGCTCCCAGAAATTTATGCCCGGTATCACTGCCCGAAGTGTGGTCAGGAGCATCAACCCAACTCCGATAGCAAACAGGATTCGACGTATGTATAGAAGCAATGGCGTATCCTGTGAACTGGTCGGTGTGAGATCATCTGGAATGGTCTTCAGAATTGGCAGCGAACCGACGAAGAACAGAACGAATCCAATTCCGGCCATCACCCACGGCAAAACAATTGGGTCGTTTTTCGGGTTGCGGAACATAGCGATCTGTCCACCGCAGAGCAAGGCCAGACCGATAAATATCAATATTGAGCGCCGATTCAAACCGTAAGTGCCTTCGCTATTTTTCTGTGTATTAGTGGAATATTCTATCTTGTTCTGCAATAAGTTCGGTGTTTTGAAAATGTGGTAACAAAAAACGCCATCCATGTGGACGACGTTTTTCTGTGTGCCAAGGGCCAGACTTGAACTGGCGACCCTGCGATTTTCAGTCGCATGCTACTACCAACTGAGCTACCTTGGCGCGTGCAGTTTTTAGGCTCACGTATCCAGAAGTGTATCAGTTTTTAGCGGGGTGTCAAGGTCAATTCTGGCAAAATAATTTACTCCTCTGGCGCAAAACGCGGCGACAACAGAAGCATTTCCTAATCTCGCAAAACAGCATTCAATGTTACACTTTTTCAAAATGACGAGTGGTGGGAAAATGCGGCGGTTCATTGTAATTATTGGTTGTGTGCTGGCGATGTTGGGAACGCCTGCGGGGTCGAGAATAAACGCGCAGGATGATGTTGAATCGAAAATCAATGCGATGGCTGCAACTGTACATCGCTTTAATGTAGGAAGTGGTAACTATACAGAGTGGATCGGCGGAAAACTCGGCAAGCGCCCGAATAATTTGCCCAAATACATCAAGGTGGGTGAAGAACTCCCGGATATGACCATCAAGGGATTGGGCGGCACAAAGACCATACGGATATCCACCCTTGAACCCCCTTATCTGCTGAATTTCTGGGCATCGTGGTGTCCGCCGTGCCGAGACGAATTTCCATTGTTGACGCGCGCTGCACTTGGCAATGATCTACCCTTCAAAATCTATTTTGTGAATACCAGCGATACGCAACGCACCGCCAACAGTTTTCTGCGCACGCAACGCACCGGAATCAATGTGCTGTTCGATGGGCCACCCTATCCATTCAATCAACAAATCGGAATCCAGGCGATCCCCGATTCGATTCTGGTTGGCAAGGATAATACGATTATCGCGGTGCATGTGGGCGAAATTCGGCAATCGGTACTGGATTTTCTGAAACTTGTTGCAGCGCATCCCGGTGTAGGAGCTTTTGAAGCGTCTGGCGTGCTTCCCCCTGTGAAGCCGTTCGCATTGGGAAAAGCGATGCCATTAGTGCCGGGTCTGCCCTATCACGGCAGGCTGGATGATGGTTTGCCCGTCATCTCCTATCGCTTTAACGGCATCGCAGGGCAGGAAACGACTTTCGTGATGCGTGCCGACGGTGATTACAATGAAGATGCTATTGACCCATATCTATTGATTGTGAACGCAAAGGGTGAAATCCTTGCATTCGATGACGATGGTGGGTTGGTCGAAAGTGCCGTCATGGATCGTTTCGGGAACGACCTCGCTGGCAGTGATGTAGATGCGTTGCTGCGCTTTACACCGGAAGAAGATGGCGAATATTATGTCATTGTCGCGCGTGCTGGCTATGAAGAAGGCGCAAACATCGGTACATACTGGTTTCTGGCGATTGATGAATCTGCCTTCTTCTAAAATGCAGCAATTGCACGCCTGACCGACGTTGAGCTATTTTTTGGGACAAACCAGCGAGACACCATATATAATTTCCCTCATTGCGGGATAGGCTATTTTGCAGTCTATCCCGATTGTCTACCAATCAAAGAGATAATCAATGATTCGATCCACAAGATGGAAGCTAATCGGGGCAATGCTTGCGCTTGCCACGTCTGGAGCGTGTAGCAGTCTGCCGCTTACCCCTGTTGTCATCACTGCCACACCCGACCCGCGTATCATCATGATCACTGTAACCGATACTCCTGTCCGCGAGACGGCAACACCAACCACCGATCCGCGCGCAGGCGCATTCGGGACGCTGACCGCTGTCGCGCAAAATCAGATTGAGACATCACCAACACAAATAGCCGTTGCTCTACAGCCAACAGCCGCCAGCACAATAGCCAGCACAGCAGGCGCATTGCCGCCTTCGACGCTCCCGGCAATTCCGGCAACAACCATTGTTACCAATGCGCCGCCAACGTCTGCTCCGCCCGGCCCAACCGCTACCCCGAACATCTTCCCGACAGATACCCGGATGCAGATATTCATTGCGCAGGAAGATTTTCAGGGTGGTTATATGTTCTGGATGCAATCTACCGGAAATATGTGGGTGTTGCTGCCAGCGACGCTTCCCAATCCCGGCGATACGCTGACCATCCCGACCAATGGACAGTGGCGTATCTATAAGGATGCGTATAAGGAAGGAGAGCCGGAAAGTGATCCGGGACTGACCCCGCCGGAAGGCAGATACCAGCCTCGACGCGGTTTCGGCAAACTCTGGCGAGAGACGTCCGACCTGCGCACTGCGCTGGGATGGGCAACAACACCGGAATTTGCACTGAGTACGTCCTACGTCTATCAACCCGGTGGCTATGTCAACGATGCCAAACAATACGTTCCCGGTCCTGGCAGACATTTCCTTGTGACGCTCGGACGCACAACCTTTGAGTTCACCGAGCCAGCACAGGGGCAGCAGTTTGGTACGTGGCGTAAAATAGGCTGAATTTCCCTGCGTGGGAAAGGCGTGTGTTGATCCTCGGCGAAAATCCTGCTATCCTAACCCGTTAGTGTTTTATTGTTAGGGCTGGAACATGGAAGGTTATCGGATTCGCCGGGATCGCTCTGCACTTGCCGACGGACTCATTTTTGGGAAAAAACGGCGTGGCATAGCTCCCTGGAAAATCATTGGTTGGCTACTGTGTATGGGTTTTATGGGCGTTGTTATCTGGCAGTTTGATCGTATCCAGCCAGATGTACTTGCATCCTTTGGCGTCGCGCCAACGCCCACCCCCAACGCTACAACCTACGCCCAGCGTGGTTACGCAGCCTTCCTTAGCGGTGATCTGGAGCAGGCAATCGAAAATTATTGCCGTGCGGCGAAAGGTAAACCCGGCGCACCGTATCAAAGTCCGCGCTGCGAACTTCCCCCGACAAATAGCAATGATGCTAAAAGCGTTAGCCTGGACATTGGCTATGAATTGGTGCGCGTCCTTATCTATCGGAGTTTCGATGATCGACGCCTGACTACTTACACCATAGATGCAGAAAACTGGGGACGCCTTCTCGCGGATTTGTATGCAAAGAACAGTCGCGCTCATGCAATCTTTTCCTACGCGCTGACTTACAATGATCATGCCGAACTTGCGGTTCCAGAGGGATTGAATGCTGTCAGTTTGAACCCCAACGACGGCGAAGCGAATGCCTATCTTTCGATGGCTAACTACTTCTCTGCGCGCTATAACAACGCCGTAACCTATGGGGAAAAGGCAATTCAACTTGCGCCAGACAGTGTAGACGCGCATATTGCATATGCGAAAGCGTTGTTCCTGACCGGGCGCTACAGCGCTGCCGAAGAACAATATATCCAGTCTCTGAGCATCAACCCGCGCCTGACTTTCCCCTATTTTGAGTTGGCGGCGTTCTATCTGAACCGCGCCAACGCCAAGAACGCGCCGGAAGGCTTGCAGCAATCTGCCGTCGCCATGTATGACGAAGTGCTGAAGCTCGACAACAAAAATGTGAAGGCATATACGCGCAAATGCACCGCATTCTTCAATCAGGGCGATGTCACGCGCGCGTTGGAAAACTGCCGCAACGCCACCTCGCTTGATCCGAGTTATACCGAGGCGTGGAAGTGGCAGGGACAGGTCTACTACAACAAGCGTGGCTATGAAAACGCCATTGAATCCTTCCAGCGTTGTCAAAAACAGGAAGAAGATGCGGTTGCCGCCAAAAAACTGAACTCCGAAGACCAGTTTGCCGAATGCTGGTATTTGCAGGGATTAGCCTACTATCTGTTGGGGAAGTGCGATAAAGCCTATCCGTTATTCAATCTGGTGTTGGGATTCACGCGCAACGAACAAGCCATCACCCTGACCCGACGCGGGATCGCCGGATGCGCCAGCAAAGACCCGAATTACACGCCACCGACACCCATCCCGACGCCCACCGAACTCCCCGAACCGATTAAGTAGAGGGAGCGGCAGGAATGTATCTTCGGACGCCAAAACGCTATACCAAACGCGGGCGCAAACGCGGGTTAATTAATCTTCGGTGGCTGTGGCTCTATCTGATTGCCGTGCCGATTATTGGTATGTCGGCGTTGGCGTGGAACTATCGCGCCGATCTCAGCAACCAAGTGGGCATGTGGGTAACTAAAAACATTAAGCCACCACAGCTTTTCGCGCCGACACCAACACCAACTCTGCCCGCGAAGGATTTGGAAGTTCGCATCCTGACAACGTTGGAAAATGGCAGCATCAACGACTCTCTAACCGCGATGCAAGCCTATATCACCAGCCTGCCGAACGAGCGCGAATATCATGCTCTCTATGCGCAAACCCTGATCATGCGCTATCAGAATGATCCCGGCAAACGATCACAGGCGAACACTGCTGCCGATGCCGCAATTAACGCCAGCCCGGAGACTCCCGAAGGTTGGGCGGTCAAGGCGCTGGTGCTGGATTGGAACGACGATAGTCAGAAAGCGCTGGCATATGCCCTGCGTGCAAAGGAACTTGGGGACGAAAGCGGCCTTGCGCAGGCAGTCATGGCAGGAATTTTTGTTACCCTGAATGACTTCAAACAGGCTTCCAGCCTGGCAGATGCCGCCATGAAACAAAATCCGAATCTGGCCTATCCCCGCTTCGTGAAAGGGCAAATCGCCCAATATAGCGGCGATCCAAAAGAAGCGATCCGTTGGTACAAAGAAGGGTTGGCGATTTGGGGAAGCGACAGGCGGCAGTGGGGCGGCTACATTGCAGTTGCACTTGCGGGACTTTACTCTGCCCAGGAACAGTATGGAGAGGCAACCAAAGTCCTGAATGATTCCATTCCACGCGATAAAGACTATCCGGGACTGACTAATCAACTCGCCAATGTTTATTACAAACAGGGGGATTATTCAAAGGCGCTGGAAACTGCCCTTAGCTGTACAGACCGTAACCCGGATTATTCGCCTTGCTATGTCGTATCAACGCGCGTCTATTACATCGAAAAGCTATACGAGAAAGCAGCACAAACGGCGCGCCGTGCGGTTGATCTTGGCTCCGAAGAAACCGCCGTATATTATTACGGCGGTGAATCCTATCGCAAGTTGAATAACTGCACTGACGCAAGCACACTATTTAAAAAAGGGCGAAATCTGGCGATGGCTCAAAAGAAGGACTCGGCCATGTCAGATTTCAACGATGCTCTGAAGGATTGTGGGGAAGAAGATAACAGTGAGCAAATCCCCCCGACAGCAACCGCAACCATCGTTATTACTCCTACAAAGATAAAATGAGCAAAACGCTGGCAGAACTTACCGAAATGATGCACACCTTTGTACGCAGCAAAGGCTGGTATGAACCCGATTCCAGGCGGCCACAGACGCCGCGCAATCTGGCAATCTCACTTTCACTGGAAGCGGGCGAAGTCCTCGAACATTTCCAATGGCGCGATCAGGTTGATAACGCAGAACTTGCGGGCGAACTGGCAGACGTTGCACTCTATCTGCTGCAACTCGCCAGCGTTTCCGGGATTGATCTGGAACAGGCAATCCGTGATAAACTGGCTACAAACTATACACGCACCTGGGACAAATAAACATGCCCGCCCCGATAGGGTTTCAAATCGAGATCGCCATTGGTGATGTCCTGCAATTTAAAGCCGATGCACTGGCACTCAAATATTCACAAAGCTGGACGGAGATGACGCAACGGATCATCAAATCGCTGCCTGATAGCAGTGTTTTGGTGGAACATCCGCCGCTGCCTGGCAAATGGTTAATTGTACCCTCAGAGGGAACTGTCGCCGCGTCACAAATTCTGTTGATCGGGACACCGCCGAGCAAACAATATAGCTACGATTCGATGCACGATCTGGCACAAACCGCACTTCGGGCGCTCTCCGAAGTGAAAACTGACCCACCCGTGAAACATCTGGCGCTGACGGTAAGCGGGTTGGGCTGGGGTTTCGATGAGGCAGAATCGCTCAAGGCGATGGTGCTGGGCTTCCGCGCCGCTGTCGACGCTGGAACATATCCGCGCCAATTGGAACGCATCACGATTGTGGAAGCGCAGGCCAAACGTGCCGAGGTTTTAACTACCGCCCTCGAAGAATTGCTCGATCATCATGATCAGGACATGGCAACGGGGCGCGTTGTAATGCCGCCGCTGGTGATCAATGCCGATAACCCTGCGCTGGAAATCGAAACGCCTTCGCTCAACGACGATTTTATTTTCGTGGCGATGCCGTTTGCGAACAAATATAAGGATGCCTTTTATGTCGCTATTCAACCCAGCGTGAAAGAACTCGGATTGCAATGTATCCGTCTGGACGAATCTTCCTACACTGGCGACGTGATGGAGACGATCAAGCAGCGCATCCGGGATTGCCAGTTGGTTGTGGCATTGCTTGACGGGATGAACCCGAATGTGTATCTTGAGGTTGGCTATGCGTGGGGTGTCGGCAAGTCAACGGTGCTGATCATCAATCAGGAAATGGTCAATACCATGCCGTTTGATGTGCAGGGGCAGCGTTATCTCTCCTACGATTCGCTGATCGATCTCAAGCCACAATTGACTGTAGAGCTAAAGGTGGTTCTCGCGGAAGTAAAACGCAAGGAGAAGCAAACTCGCAAAAAGGTTTCCTCGACATAGCCGGAATGCTGGCACGATGCGAATCCTTGCTGCGGGCGATCCCAATCGCGCCGAAAACGATTCTTGAAGCTGGCTGTGGCAATTGGGAAACACGCTCAATTTTGTTGCAATGTTTCCCGAATGCACGGCTGGTCGGGGTTGATCTCCGACCTCTACACTTGGCTGGATTCGTGCAGGCAGATATTCGCGCGTTACCTTTCAAAAATTCGTTTGATCTGATCCTGATTCGCCACCCGAATATCCATCGTTCGCGCGAAACGTGGCAACCTTTTTTGAGTCAAGTGGATCACTTGCTGTCACCCGGCGGTATGTTCCTGATCACTGTTTATAGCGTTGCCGAAGCGGAGTTGATGCGGGCATGGCTACCACCTCTGAAACCAGTTCTCATTGAATCGGGACGTCTTGCTCCGGTCAATCTGGCAGGACAGGATCGCTATTTCTTCGCGCGCTCCAACGCTGCCAACTCCTGATACCAAGACACCCCGGCGAAAAACTGCGCGCGCGCTGCGTCATCTGGAAGAGCCTCTACCCACTGTTGCAAACGTTCCTGGCCTGCCTGCAAGATAACCTCGGCACGATCATCATTTCCTGCATTCAGAACACGATAAACAGTGACGAATACGCGCGCGGGTTCATCAATCTCGTTGAACGCATGATCAATCATTGCTGGCATAATTTCTTCCAGAATGCCCACTGCTTCCTGTGTCTTTCCTAGCCGGAACAATACGTCGGCTTCCCCTGCCAATGGATCAAACAGCATCCCTTTGGTATCCCGACGGAGTTTCGTTGCATCCTGATAATGGAGAAGGGCTTCTTCCACCCTGCCAAGCGCCAGCGCACAGTGTCCGAGTACCAAATGGGCGGTGGCGGCGTGCTGATGATAATTGGCTGTTTGCGCCATTTCCAGCAAACGGATAGATTGCTCGTATCCTTCTTGCGGGCGATTCAACCGCTCCAGCAGGAATCCCTCGGCAATACGCGCCACACACTCATTAAAGACTTCCTGTGCGCCGCGTGTCAGATCAAGCGCTGTTTGCAGGTGCTGCTCTGCCGTCGCATTATCCCCAATGTACATGGCGCATCGGGCAATATAGATGTAGTTCAGAATCTCACTGCGTCTGTTCCCGGTGCTGATGTTAATCTTCAAGGCGCGTTCGTAATAACGCATCGCGTCCGCAAAACGCCCCATTGCCTGATTCACGCTGCCAAGATTGCCCAGCGTCACACCTTCGCTACGCCGATCCCCGATTTCGCGGGAAAGCCGCAATCCATCTTCATAAATGCGGGCGGCTTCGGGCAATTGGTGCATATATTGATAGGTTGCTGCAAGGTTGCCCAGGACGATCCCTTCGCCTTGCAAATCACCCTGTTCACGGCGGAGCGCTAGCGCAGTCTCAAAATACGTTTTGGCTTCATCATGGCGGCTCTGCACCAATGCCAGCAAGCCTTGCATGGTTACGCTACGGGCTTCAATGTCCGAGGCTCCGGCAAGACGTGCCAACCGGATCGACTCTTCGATCTCGTGTGTGGCTTCCTCAAGCTGTCCTTGTCGCCAGCGCGCACGTCCCAGATAGTAATGCCCATAGGCTTCTTCGCGCGTGCTACCCACCTGTTGCGCCAGGGTAATCGCCCGTTGCGCCGATTCCGCAGAATTGGCATATTTCCCGGTGACTTCGTAGAACTGCGCGCAACCCAGCGCTGATTCTGCCTGTTGCCTGGGATCGTCCATCAAACGGGCAAGGGTATCGAGTGTGGTCAGATCATCGGATTGTAATTTGCGTGCGCCCATCAGATCATAGATTTTCTCACGCAGGCGAAGCAAGTCATAGCGCGTTTGATAGTCCGTCTCCGGCGTGAGTTCTAAAGCGCGGGAAAGATAATAAATCGCTTCATCGCTGGCAAAATTGGTGACTGCGCGTTCGCCAGCCATACGACTGTAGGTGAACTCTCGTTCCCGGTCTTCGGCGCGATGTGCATGTTTGGAAAGCGTGGTTGCCTGCATCGGCAAGCTATCGCTATAGATCGTCTCGATGGCGATTGCAGCCTGTGCGTGCCAGTGTTTCAACTGTTCGTATAGCTGAATGTTATAAGCGGCGTCGCTCATGAGTGCATGGCGGAACAGGTATTCGACTTCGGTACGCGCGTTCCAGATGGCTTCGGTTTCGGCCTGACGGACTTTATCCATCAAACGTCCGTCTTCCTGTAGCATATGGGTCAGGACGCGCAGTTCAAACTCATTGCCGATCACCGAGGCGACCTGCACAATTGCCTTGATATGCGCTTCCAGACGATCCAGCCTCGCTACAAGGAGTGCATTGATTCCGCCGGGAAGTTCCGGGAGCGATTCCAGATGAATGGTGAGTACGCCATCCTCTTCGATCACCAGATTGCGCTCATACAGATCGAGCAGCATTTGCTCGATATAAAACGGGTTTCCCTGTGTTTTCTGGCGCAGGAAGTAGATAAAATCATCGCTTAGAGGGTCGCCCAATACCTGCTGACCCAGCCCTCGAATCCCCTCGCCCGAAAGCGAATTGAGGTCAATCGGTTCGGTTTCTTCGGAAGTCAGTTCTGCCAACTGAAAGGGTTTACCGTCATCGTCATAGCGACAGGCAGCAATGAATCCCAGCGGAAAATCGCCGGAGTCCCGCACCAGATCAATCAGCAATTTCTGCGACTCAACATCGAGTAAATGAGCATCTTCAAAATACAGAATAGTCGGCATGGTTGCAGCTTCGGCCTGCAACAAATGTTTGAGTATGCGAAGGGCGACCTCGTAGCGGAGTTTGGAATCCAGCCTTTCATAGGCCGAATCCATCCAGTGCAAATCAATCAGGCCGCCGAGAAAAACACGGCGCTTGCCCAGTTCCTCGCGCAGTTCGCCCGCCAGCGGATGCGGGGATTCGGTCAACGCATCGCGCAACAGAGCGATCCGATTGTTGAATCGCGCCTTGTTCGCCTCATCCTGCCCCGCTTCGATCCCGAAATAGTGGCGCAGAAAAGCACGGAACGCATGGAGTGATTGATTTAATGCCCCCGCTGCCGGGAAAGTCAACCAGCGGTGAGGCTTGCTCTCCAGCGTTTTGTGAAATTCATAGATCAGTCGACTTTTGCCCATCCCTGCCTCACCGTGCAGATAGATAAGCTGGGCGCGCGTACCTTCATCGAAAATCGGATTAATCAGCGCGTGCAGGCTATGTAGCTCCTGTTCGCGTCCGATCATTTTTCCTTTATATTCCTGAAATCGTGTGCCGCCGCTGATGGGGCGCAATGGACGCGCAATTTGCACAGGTTGCGACTTGCCTTTGACACGTATCGGCAACAGTTCTTCCCACTCGAAGCGATTCCTGGCGGCGACCTCGACCCGGCGACTGCACAAGACCGTACCCGGTTGGCAGTTCGCCATCAATCGCGCTGCGAGGTTGACCTCATTCCCTAATACCGCATAGGTGCGGCGCGTTTCGCTGCCACATGCGCCAGTACGCATCGTCCCCATACTGATCCCGATTTGCACCGGATCGAGGAAATCAAAGGGTGGATTGCTGAGTTCCAGCCCGGTGCTGACTGCGCGCCAGGCATCGTCTTCATGTGCCAGCGGTGCGCCAAACGCACAGTAGATATAGCTACCCTTGTCGCCAATCGTAATATCGACAAGCAGACCATCATAGACACCCAGAATTGATTGAATCCACAGGCAATACTCTGCCAGTTTGCGCGGTGCATCCTCATCCTGATCGTAATCTATGCCGGAGAAGCGCAAAAAGAGCGCCATGCACGGGCGCAGTTCCGTCAGGAAATCGCCAAGACCGTTATCTAGTCTTGCATATACTTCCGGGATGATCCACTGTCGCAGGATTGTTTCCGAAAGTGGCGGGCATTCAGGCCAGGGATCAGGTGGAAACGGATTGCGTAAGCCTTGCAGTACGGCGAAGCGTTCGCTATCTTCCGTGCGCCATTCGCCTAGAATCGCATTGTCACTCAACAAATTCGCGGTAGCTTCATCGATCAGATTTTCGCCTTTGTTGGCGGCATGTTCCCCATGCGCCATGCGTTGCAGAGTTTCGCCTGCGATGGCGTCCAGCAAATGGACGTTTGGATCGCCAACAACAAAACGCCGAACTTTCCCGGTGGCACATGATGTTTTGACCGAAAGCATCACAGTTGTTCCATCCGGGATCGGGACTGCCGCGAATTGCTGCATGGCGTCTTGCATGGCTACCGCGCACGTTGTCGCCCGAAGCGCACCCAAACCCGGTTGATTTGCATCATCGAACCAGCAGGTGATCGCGTCTCCGCTGAATCCAATCACGCTGCCATGCCAGCGATCTACCTGTCCGATCAGAGCATCATAAACGGCATTTAACTGTTTCGTGAGTTCTTCCGCACCGCGTTTCGTACCGAGCGATTTGGTCAGCGCATCGGTCAGCGGCGTAAAACCGGAGACATCGGCAAACAGCGCCGTTCCGGTCATACGATCTGGCAGGTTTTCTCCACGTGCCAGAGCCTGGCGGCGATCCATTGGAATATAGGCGTCACTTATCATGATTAACTTATCTGATACGCTTTCGGATTAAGTCGCTCTATTCGATATAATCGGAACCATCGTTCATCCGCCTGCTATACAACTATTGTACTACGGAGGCCTGATTGACTCGTAGAAATTCAGCGCTGTTGACTATCAGCGCTTTACTATTAATGATTGTAATGAGCGCGTTCCAGCCAGCACGCGCATCGACTGACGCGCAAGCGACACAACCCGCCACGCCACAACGGGCTGGCAAAATCATTGCAGATACGGGCTTCCGCCCCGGCAAAGATGGCTTTAGTTTTGCGAATTATACCAACCGCTCCAACCCGGAAAACCTGACGCCGCAGGATATGTATAGTATTTTTGGCGAGGCCGTGTGTGCGCAGGTCAAGGACGGTGTGTGTAAGCTGACGCCCATCGCACAACAGCAGATGGAAAAAACCAACGCGCTGATGAATGGCGGGCATTGCGATGGTATGGCGGCGTTGGCGCTTCTGATTTATCAGAACACCGTCAAGGCATCACAGTTCGGCGGTGGTACGGCGAACGCAATCCCGTTTGATGGCAACGGTCTGGTGCAGCGTGAGATCGCCCGCTGGTTCCTGAAACAAACCGTCGACCCGCTCTATGGGCAAAAACTGCGCTTCATCAACGAAAAAATCACGCCCTCGATTGTGCTGGATACCCTGATCAAATCCATGACGGATCGCAGCGAATTGTACGTTGTACAGGTCTTTCGGAAAGTAAATCGGAATTGGGAAGGCCACGCTGTCACCCCTTATGCCATTGAAGAACTGGGTAATGGTCTGTACCATATTCTCGTTTATGACAACAACCATCCGAATCTTGAGCGCTTCATTGAAGTCAACAAGAATGCCAATACCTGGAAATTTACCGCCAGCACCAACCCGGACGCCAAAAACAGCGTCTATGAAGGCGACGCAACCACCGGGACATTGATGCTGTTGCCGCTCAGTTTGCGGCTGAAACCAGCACAATGTACTTTCTGTTCATCACCCGCCACAACAGGCGCAGTCACGCCAACCGCCGCCCCTAGCCAAACCCCTACCTACAATGAAATCATCATGGATGCCACCAGCGATGATCTTTCGGTTCTTGTGAAGGACAGTCAGGGGCGGCGTTTGGGCTGGGAAGGAGATGAATTCTACAACGAAATTCCCGGCGCATATTTTGTCCCGATAGCCAGCCAGAGCGGGGATTACGATGATGAAGACCTCTGGAGTGATGCGACTGAACCGCTTTATTATGTTCCAACGGGGATAGCATTCACCATCCTGATTGATGGCAGCGAACTTCCCGAAGATGCAGAGGAAATTGCTTCCGTTTCTGTTTTTGGACCATCTTCTGGCGTTTCTGTCGATGAAATATTCATGGCTAAAGGTGTTGTCGATGAATTGAAATTCGAGGCCGATGGAAAAACTTTCAGCTATAAATCGAACACGGGAGAAAGCCCGGAAATCTTCTTTGGTACGAACCAACCGGATGCTGATTACGGTTTTGTGCTGCAAGGGGTAGACCTGACCGCTGACGGCGAAGTGAATGTAAAACTGGATACGACCAACCGTAACTTGCAGGTCAGCGCAAAAAATATTACCGAGCCAGCATTGTTTGCAATCGGACTTGCGCGGATTGATGAAACTACCGAAGCAGAGTTTTACGCCGAAGATATTGAACTGGAACCAACATGGGTGATTGCCGCCGATTGGGGGAACTGGAAGGGCAAAGGCGATCTGAACATCCTGATCGACACCGATGGCGATCTGAAATTCGAGAAGACCGAAGCGAGGAAAAACCAGCCAAAACCAGAAGGCGCAGCCTATCTACAGGCGGCTTCCGGCGGGACGTTCACACACCTCAAGGAAGATCAGTATACGCTGACCCTGGCGCAACCTACAGCAATCACCAGCTATATCAATAGCAAACCGCCTTATGCGTCCGCTCCGATGGATACGCAAAAGGTTGTAACACAATGGACTGCTGGCAACGCAAAAGCTATCGCCCCGGCTGTTCTTGAAATTGATCGTGCCAGTATTGCGCTGGAACTCTCTGAACCACACTATGACGCGACGGCAAATACGCTGACCTATCTGGCAAAAGTACGTTCGATTACGCCTGTCGGCAATGGGCGAGCCAGTAAAGCCCCGCCGGGAGCCTTCGGCGCGTCCAATCTGGTGATTGCCGAGAATGCGGCACTATACGAAGCGCTCACTGCGGGTAATAAGAAACTGCGCGATCTGATTGCAGGCAGTGTCAACGATCCCGATCTGAATGCTGGCGCTGGTAATGACCCCGACCTCAACGCCGGATCAGTCAATGATCCCGACCTGAATGCTGGGACACTCGATGGAGAATTCCCGCTTGGCTACTATCAGACGGCGCGTGGCGGCAGTCTCGTTAAATCGGGTACAGGTTACACGTTCACGCTGAATAACGCTTATCCACTGATTCAGGTTGTTTCACAGGAGCCCCGGCTTGGTACGGCGTGGGTGAGTAGCGACGCCTTCCACAAAGTCTGGAATACCTATACCAATACAACAGCGACAGCGCTTTTGACTGCTGGCGGCAAGCGGATATTGCTCCGATTGAATCATCCAGTAAGCGATCCGGGCAAAGGCTCGATTGTTTATCAGGCGCAAATCCTCAACGGGGAAGCGCTGGATAGCTTCAAGAATGGCGATTTGCTGATTGCCAGCGATTCCGCGTTTTCGGCAGCCTTGACACTGAGCCTGAACAATCTGAAAGTCACGCTCAACGCCGGATCGGTCAATGATCCCGATTTGAACGCAGGGGCTGGTAACGACCCTGATCTCAACGCCGGATCAGTGAACGATCCCGATTTGAATGCTGGCGCAGGTAATGATCCTGATCTCAATGCAGGCGGCGTTAATCTGATTTTCGGCGCAGAAAAGACGATCACGCCGGAAATGGCGAAAACCTGCACAGATACCCTGAAAGGCATCGCCACAAATATCAAAGCACTTGGCGGTAAATTGCCAGATGCTGCAACAACTGCGAAACTCGCACAACTGGACGCACAGGCGGCGGCAACGTGCGCGCTCTCTTCACAGGTGTTTACACCAGACGCACGTCGTCAGGCCAACGGGATCACCAGCATTGCACTCCCGCAAACGCGCTAGCTGACTTCATGAGCCGTCCCGATGAATATTGATCATCGGAACGGCTCGGTCTAGTACGGGTTGTATCGGTTGTCTTTCTGTGATTTCGCAAGATTGCTTTTATCTTTTTTGCTACTTTTGTCTTTGGCTTTTACAACTTCCTCTTCACTCATTTCGCTCTTGCTACCCTCGCCAACCAATTCAGCCTCTTCTTCGCTTTTTGCCGCTTCCGGGACTTCCAGTGACGGATCGTTATCGACCAACCACGCCTCGCCAGCACGTTCGCTGGCACTAAATCCCGTTGTAAAATTCCACGTTACGGGCGAAATGCCAAGAGCCGCCAGAATACTGGGGATCATTTTCGGATCATCAATGGTTGTCTTAAACCCGGATTCAAGTTCACCCTTGATAAATTCCCGTTTGAGTTCGGGTCTTGTGTCCACAAGCATTTTGATCCCTTTGGAAGCAAATCCTTTTGATACCAACGAGGCATGGAATTTACCTTTTAGTGCTTTGGCAGAATATTTTTCTGTCCCCATTTTCCACCATGCGGCTTTGCGCTTCTCATAAAGCGCTTTGGCTATTTCCTGCCGCTTTTTGAACTCCTCTTCGCTGAGTTCCCCGGTGTTATCCTTGTTTTGTACCATTAACGCAAGCGTGCCGGGATCAAGCGAGGGATAAGTGACTTCGGCAAAAATTCCGACTTTGCTACTCCACCCTTCTTTGGCGAAGATGTGATCGGCGCTTTCGGAGGCAGTCAAATCCAGCCATGCAATATCCGAACCGCCTTTTTTCAGCCGCAGCACCAAATCGGGGCGTGTACCACCGGACGTGACCTGGGTATAGACAGTGCATCCTGAAGGAGGCGCAGGCCAGAATCCGCTGGTATCGTTGCTGACCAGCGATTCAATCACATATCCAAATGTCGCTGCCATCAATTTGGGGCGTCCGCCTGTAAGAAATTCGCCCCATTTTTCGCACCACAATTGGGTATAGCCGTTCAAATCTTTATACGCGCCAATACTGGGTACAGAAATTACAAATTTGTAGGCATTCTGTACCGCCGTGTTAAACGCCTTGAAAAAAGCCCCTGCTTTCGTTCTGTTTTCGTCGCTGACGCTCTCGCCATAGGTTTCATTTTCGATTGCACGCTGTACAAAATTGTCAGCGTGAGACCGCTGAATCAATCGCTGTGTTCTTTGATTTCCAACCGTGCGTTGTAACTGGATTACATCCCGCTGTGATAGATGCTTCGACGGGGCGATTTTACGCTGTATTGTGTCGTTGTGAGGCGTAGAAACGGGAGCTAGATTCTGTGGAGCGGTTAAATTTTCTGTAGCCTGTGATGGCTCACGATGAAACTCTCGAAAACCCATACTGATCTCCAGCATCCATAGGACAGAGATTAAGAACTGATATTGTTAGTCGCTGTTTGATTACATATTTGTTTCGGATTAGGCTTCAATATGAACTCGGAACAGGCCGAATGTCAATCCACGCAAACGCGGTAAAATTCATATGCTAATGAGCCAAAGCGCCAATTTTTATGAAAAATACAATTCACTCTATTTTGATAGTGCTAATCATTTGTTTTGTTGCCGCGTGTTCCAATAGTACGCCTCCTGCCAATAGTACGCCGGGAGAGGGTAGCGGCCTGAGTATCGGGTCTATGGCTCCAGCGTTCTCCACAACACTGCTGGATGGTAAAATCCAGAGCCTGAAATCTCTGCAAGGCAAAGTTGTCCTGATCAATTTTTGGGCGACATGGTGCGGTCCGTGCCGTACCGAAATGCCCTATTTTCAACAACTGGCGAATACCTATAAGGATCAGGGTTTTATCGTTTTGGCAATCAACAACCGGGAAACAGCGGATGTGATGCAACCATTCATCGATCAACTCAAACTCACTTTTCCAATCGGGCTGGATCAAAATGGGCGTATCAACACGTTGTACATGACGCAACAGTATCCAACGACTTATGTGATTGGGCGCGACGGCACTATCCTTGCGCGGCAGTTTGGCCCGTTTCCAGAAGGAACAGTGGAAACCGCGCTCAAAGAATGGCTCAAAAAATAAGAAGGCAACGATGACGATAAAAGTAGCAAGCGCCCCCGTTTCATGGGGGATTTATGAGTTTGAAGGCATTGTGCCAAAATTTCCTTATACGCAAGTATTGGATGAGATCGCCGGAACAGGATATACCGGAATAGAGTTGGGGCCATATGGCTATCTGCCTACCGACCCGGAAAAACTCCGTGAGGAACTTTCGGCGCGCGGTCTGCAACTACTTTCCGCGTTCGTGCCAGTACGTCTGGTGGAACGCAACGCACACGCTGCCGGAGCAGAAGCGGCGCTAAAAGTTGGGCGCTTGCTGGCAGCACTTGGCGCTAAATACATCGTACTGGCAGACGATAACGGCAGTATTCCCGAACTTGTCTCGCAAGCTGGAAGGCGTAAAGGTTCGGTGTTGACAGACGCACAATGGGATATTTTTGCAGAAGGCGTAAACATGATTGCCAAGCGTCTGAACGATGAACTTGGCCTCTCGGTTGTTTTTCATCATCACTGCGCTGGTTATGTCGAAACGCCAGACGAGACCCGCGAATTATTCAAGCGTACCAACCCGGCACTGGTTGGGTTGTGTCTGGATACTGGACATTGGCACTATGCAGGCGGCGACGCTGTGCAAGGGATTCAGGAATTTGGTGAGCGGGTGCGTTATCTGCATTTCAAGGATTGCAGTCCGAAGATCGCGCAGCAAGCACGTCTATCTGGTCTGGATTATTTTCAGGCAGTGCAAGCGGGTGTATTCTGTCCGCTGGGTCAGGGTGAGGTCGATTTTCCCGGTGTGGTGCGCGCAATGGAAGCGCTTGGCTATGATGGTTGGGCTGTTGTCGAGCAGGATGTGCTGACCGATGACCCAACTGTGCCAAAGCGTTTTTCGCAAGCTAACCGCGACTATTGCACGCGGATAGGGTTATAAAAGCGGTACAATTAGCCTCGTTGAATGTGTCTAGGTTTATATCAAAAGGGAAAACAAACTCCCAATGGCTAAAGATTATGATGTAGTTGTCCTGGGCGCTGGCCCTGGTGGATATGTGGCTGCGATTCGGGCTGCCCAACTTGGTCAGAAAGTCGCAATCATCGAAAAGCAATGGTGGGGTGGTGTCTGCCTTAATGTCGGATGTATCCCGTCGAAAGCACTGCTGCGTAACGCAGAACTGGCGCATATTATCACGCATCGCGCCAAAGATTTCGGCTTCAAGTTCGATAACGTCGAATTTGATTATGGTGTCGCGTTCAAGCGCTCCCGGCAGGTATCGGATCAGTTGACTAAAGGCGTCGGTACGCTGATGCGCAAGAACAAGATCGATACCTATAACGGATGGGGTACGTTCACCAGTGCCAAGACGATTGAAGTGGTGCTGAACGATGGCAGCAAGGAAACGGTCAACGCCAAAAACGTGATCATCGCCACAGGCGCAAAAACCCGTATGCTCCCCGGCGTACAGGTAAGCAACCGTATCCGCACCTATCTGGAATTCATCATGGACGACACTCTGCCAAAGAGCGTGGTGATTGTCGGTGGTGGTGCTATCGGAGTCGAGTTTGGCTATGTGATGCAAGCCTACGGTGTGGATGTGACGATTGTCGAGTTCATGCCAAACATTGTTCCGCTGGAAGATGAACAGGTCTCCAGGGAACTCGAAAAGCAATATGTCAAACTTGGCGTCAAAGTTCACACGAATACAAAAGTGGAAAAGGTCGAAGAGACAAATTCCAGCGTGCGCGTGACTGTCAGCAAGGATGGCGCGCAGCAAGTTCTCGAAGCCGAACAGGTTCTTGTGGCGATTGGCTGGGCAGCCAAGACCGAAGGGTTCGGGCTGGAAAAGACGGGTGTTAAACTCTCGGATCGTGGCTGGATTCAGGTCAACGAGAAGATGGAAACCAACGTCCCCGGCGTTTATGCCATTGGCGACTGTACCGGGAATATGCTCCTTGCGCATGTTGCCAGCGCAATGGGTGTCATTGCGGCAGAGGTGATCGCTGGTCACAAGACGATCACCCTGAACTACAAGATGATGCCGCGCTGCACGTATTGCCAACCGCAAGTCGCCAGCTTCGGCTATACCGAGAAGGAAGCCAAAGAAAAAGGCTATGAGGTCAAAGTTGCCAGCTTCCCCTGGCAGGCAAACGGTAAGGCGCTCGGACTCGGTGAACGCGCTGGCTTCGTGAAGATTATCAGCGATGCACGTTACGGTGAGATTCTCGGCGCACACATGATTGGGCCAGAAGTAACCGAACTTCTGCCAGAACTGACATTAGCGCAGTTGTGGGAACTCACACCGGAAGAGATCGCGCGCAACGTTCACGCCCACCCAACCCTCTCCGAAGCACTCATGGAAGTGGCGGAAGGCCTCGAAGGGCATATGATTAACCTCTAACAGAGTTTGATGACAACGAGCGACCTGAAAATACTCAGGTCGCCCCTATTCACCACCTGCGCCCGATCTGCTGCGTTAACCCACTGGCTCTACTGACGTGCGCTTTGCAATCTCCTTGCGCACTACCGGGGCAACTTTCGTGCCGAGCAGTTCGATAGCGTGCATCACCTTGTCATGAGGCATCGTTCCGACACTCACTTGCAGCAGGAAACGCTGGTGATTGAAAATTGAATGCTGGAACAGGATTTTCTCGATTACATCATCGGGACTTCCGACAAAGTTAGAGCCACGCAGTTCAGCCGCTGCTTCGTATTGATCACGGCGCAATGGTGACCATCCGCGCTCACGCCCGATTTTGTTCATGACGACCTGCGCCGCCGGAAATGATTGATCAATCGCTTCCTCTTTTGTATCAGCGATGAATCCGTGTGAATTGATGCTGATCGGGGGGATTGGATCGTGTTTATATTCTGTTGCCACCTGTCGATACAAATCTACGAACGGCGCGAACCGTTCTGGCATACCGCCGATGATCGCCAATGCCATCGGCAATCCCCGGCTTGCCGCGCGCACTACTGATTCCGGCGTTCCGCCTACACCTACCCAAACCGGAAGCGGGTTTTGCACTGGTCGCGGATAAACGCCCAGATTATCAAGCGGGGCGCGATGACGCCCTTGCCACGTCACCCGTTCTTGCTCGCGCAGCTTGATCAGCAAGTCGAGCTTTTCGCTGAACAGAGCATCGTAGTCGTGAAGGTCGTATCCGAATAGCGGGAATGATTCAATGAACGAACCACGTCCGGTCATAATCTCGGCACGCCCGCCAGAAACCAAATCCAGACTTGCAAACCGCTGGAAGACGCGCACTGGGTCATCCGAACTGAGTACGGTGACGGCGCTGCTCAGACGAATATTTTTGGTACGTGCCGCCGCCGCTCCGAGGATAACTTCGGGGGCAGAAGATACGAAATCGACCCGATGATGTTCACCCAATCCAAACACATCGAGGCCAACCTGGTCTGCCAGTTCCACTTCTTCCAGTAAATCTCTGATACGTTCCGCAGGGCTAATCATGTGCCCTGTCTGTGGATCGGGCGTTAGTTCTGCAAATGAATAGAGACCAATTTCAAATGGCTGATTTGCAGAGGTTGTTGTTTGGCTCATAGTAACCAGGTATCTCCTTGACAGTTCCATACCTATCATTGACGCAAGGTGAATCCCCTATGTTACTGCTGCTTGCCTTTTCATATCGCCCTCTATTCCGATTTTGGGCTACAATGGTAGAAAATCAAGGAAGGAAACTCATGGCGAAGCAACCACAAAAAATCGTTACGCGCGAAGTGCTGGATGATTCCGATTTGCGTTCCAGCCTGATGTCCAGCAATATCGAATATGATGTTGAGGGGCAGGCGGTCAGACGTGAGGATGTTGCCGAAGATAAGATATTTGGCCTGAACCCGGTGGAACGCATGATCCTTTCGATCATCATGTTTATCACCGTGACCGTGCTGGGGATAGCGCTCCTCTTCATCACCGGGACAATTGCGATTCGATAATCGGGAATGACAGGGTTCGTCCTGCCTGATACGGCGAACCCTTTTTTTTCTACGCTACGCCCCCGCAGAATTGGATGTTTCGATGTTTATGGTGCGCGGTTTGGCTTCTTCCGCTTTTGGCAGTTTGATAATCAGCATCCAATCCTTGAAATCGGCGCTGGCCTGTTCCGGCTTGACAGGAACGGGAATATTGACTGTCCGGGTAAACGTCCCATACTTGCGTTCGCGGCGCAGATAGACTGCCCCTTCAATATCATCTTCCGGGCGTGTTTCCCCTTTGATGGTAAGCGCGCCACCCGTGATCGAAACATCGATCTCTTCCGGCTGAACCCCGACCAACGGCCCTGCTTTAATTACAACCGTATCGCCAACTTCAAAGATGTCTATCGGGACAGATTGTGTCCCGCTGGCGGTAGCGATTCCATCCTCGATCAGACGGTTAACTGAATCACGGAGGTTTTGTACCGTCTTGAGTGGATCAAAACTCTGGTTTGCCATGCAAAATTTCCTTGTTGCTCAGATTTAAAAAATTATACGACAGGTCGACTACGAAAGTTTCAAGCCCTGCATTGCCGCCGAATTTGTAATGATTTGTTCACAACTCGCAACCTGCCCGATCTCTCGCGCGTATCCACGATTATAATATTCATAATTTGCCTAGATTCCTTACAGGTTTGGTGTGTTGTGGTAATGCAAACGCAGTTGGCCGATACGTTCCGCGAGAGTGTGCTTTCCGTTTTGGGTGCGCCGCCCGATCCAGCACCGCTTGCCCCGGAAACGCTGGAAGTCGTCAAACTTCGCGGGATGCGCCGCGAAAAAGTCAGATATTGCGTCTGCCCAAACGAATGGAGCTACGGGTATCTGTTCATCCCGGAAAATGCCCGCAACTCGCCTGCCGTTTTTGTCCATCATCGTCGTGGCCCAAACTGGGAAATCGGCAAGAGCGAGGCCGCAGGATTAGCAGGTGATAAGGATTACGCCCTTGCGCTGGAACTTGCAGGGCGTGGCTATGTCACCTTCGCACCAGACGCTATGGGCTTCGAGGAACGCCGCGCGCCGGATTCTACCGGTCTGGAATATGATCAGGCGTATAACTTCCACCTGTTGGCGTTGCGCCTGCTTCGCGGCGAAACCCTCCTGAAGAAAGTGGTCTGGGACATCAGTCGCGGAGTCGATTATCTGGAAACGCGCCCGGAAGTGAATGCCCAGAAGATTGGATTTATCGGACATGGTTATGGCTCGAAAATGGCGTTCTGGGCGGCAGCGCTCGAACCGCGCCTGCGCGCAACCGCAACAACAGGCGGATGGCATACCTATCGGGAACAGCTACGACGCGGCGAATGGTTTCAACCAGAATTCGTCGTCCCGCGTTTGATGCAAGTTGCCGATTTGAACCACGTCTTGAGCATGGTTGCACCGCGTCCGTTCCTGCTTTCGATCAGCGAACAGGATATGGAAAATAGCGACACCGAGGAAATTTACCGGAAGTCACAGGAAACGTATCGGAAAATGGGTGCTGCCAACCGCCTCACGCTTTACACCTATCCGGGGGAAGGGTTGAAAGCCAATGTTCGCCATCGTGCCTATGAATGGCTGGATAGCTGGCTGATGCCGTATTAAAATATTCCGGTGTTAGAAAGGTCGATCAAAGCGCCTATGTGAAATGAGGCATGATGGCAGATATAGCACCGGAAATTATCGTTGGCTTTGGCATTATTGTTATTGCATGGTTGTTCGTTAGAGCTATCAACAGTGTTCGTTATGGCTGCGGTGTATTTGTCACCCGATTAGTTCTGATCTTCCCCCTGATTCTTATGGTTGCACTTGTCATTATCAGCCCTAATCTTTTACGTGGTTTGCTCCAACGTATTTTGGGAACTGAATCATCAATTCCGCAGATCGTTTATGAATTGACTGATCGTGTTTATCTCACCTTGTTTTCGTGCGGGCTAATGGCAGTAGCGTGTATCGTTGGATCGCTACTCACCGTTGCTCGCCCATTACCTTCACGCTCGTCATCTTCGCCCACTTATAATCCTGGCACGCAGTTTTCGCTGCGACAGGATTTGCAACCTTACGAATTACAGGAAATAGAAAAACGCAAAGATAAATGGCGGCAAATTTTCCTGAGTTTGAGAGGTCGTACACTCAATATACAAACCAGCAACGGTTGGTGGTGGGGACCTGACAAGCTACATAAAATTGATTTGGATCATGTATATTTGGGTAGTCAACCCATAGCATTGGAAAACATATCGGATTATCAAATCGTCCGAAAATAGACTCAAATCTGAAGAGCTAAACCTTATACCCCTTTCCATATAACCTGGATGTAGGGGTATAAGAATAGAAATTTTGTCACTGTGATTCAAACAGCCGCAGAATGTATTCCGGCGAAAGCCCTTGCGCCTCTAATGCACTTCTCAGTTTGCGGCGCGCATCGTGGACAAGTTTATAGAGGGCATTTCGATTGGTGTTCAATTGTTCTGCCACATCTTCCGGCGAAAGGCCATCGAGCATGAGCATCTGGAGCGCTTGCCGCTGACGGTCTGTGAGCGCATTCTGGAAGGTATCATCGACCCGTTCCAGCACATCGGCCTTTTCTGTTGCGGCTTCCGGGCGATCTGGCACAGACGTTGTGATTGCGGGCATGGCGGGCGTCGCCAATTCACCATCGGCGGTCAGGTCATCCAGGCTGTAGTCACGATAGTGTGAGCGGCGCAACTCGGTAATCGCAATACGCACGCCGACCTTCATAGCCCATGTTGTGAATTGGCTATCGCCCCGAAACGATTCAAGATTGTTCAGGACGCGCAGCACAGCATCCTGTGCGAAATCCTGTGCCATTTGCTGAATTTCCTCTGCTGCGAGATCGGCAAGATCGCTCCGTTCACGGCTGAGATAGTAAAAAATCCCGCGCTGCAATCGTTCGCGCAGGTCTTCGATGGCGCTGTCACGGGTTACCGATTCCGGTTCGGTCAAATCCGATAACCACTGAGCGTTAGAACGCTCGATCATCCATAATTCCTTTTCGTGCCGTTTTATGGGCGGGTTGTGCAATATCACACAAGAATACACTAATTATAGCCGGACGTTCTCATATAGCCCTTAAAATTTATCAGAGATTTTCTATGCACTTCTTACGTAGTGGCGTTATGATTTAGGATAGGTTCTCGAACCAGGGCTAATTTTCGATGAATAAACCACCAAACAAACAAACCCCGAACAGCAATAACCCGGCCACCGATCCGAATAATATGAAGTGGATCGTTTTGATTGGGTTGAGTATCGT
Source organism: uncultured Anaerolineaceae bacterium (assembly GCA_964432445.1). GTDB lineage: Bacteria > Chloroflexota > Anaerolineae > Aggregatilineales > UBA2796 > JBBRMW01. The sequence continues at coordinate 7,180 of CAYSOC010000032.1, read as the reverse complement.
CGCGGGGATTCTGTTCTTCGTCATTCTGCCATCGCTTGCCTCCACACGCGATCAGATTCCGTTGACCGACCTTGCCGCTCAAATCAAGGCAGGGCAGGTAGACAAAATCATCATTCGGAATGATGTTGAGGTCATCATTCAATATAAGAATGGGAAAGTTGCTGCAACTACCAAAGAAGGTACAGGCTTTCTTGGGGAGCAGCTTGCCGCGCTTGGCGTGACTCCTGCCCAATATAGTGCAGTGCAGACCACAAACGAAGCGAGCAATCAGGTCGGAGGGTTGCTGAGTTTTATACAGTTTACAGTTTTTCCAATTATGACAATGATTTTTATCGCACTTTTCCCCATACTATTAATTGGGTTGTTTTTGCGACGGCTTTTGAAGCGTCAAATTTGATGAATCTGTTCAAGATCACAATACTATCCTGCCGGACGTTCTCATATAGCCCTTAAAATTTATCAGAGATTTTCTATGCACTTCT
>CAYSOC010000032.1:0-6598 GCA_964432445.1 uncultured Anaerolineaceae bacterium | reverse complement strand
GCAGTGCAGACCACAAACGAAGCGAGCAATCAGGTCGGAGGGTTGCTGAGTTTTACCGTTTTCACCCTCGTACCCATGCTCATTATTGGTTGGTTCCTGTGGCGGATGATGCGCTCGATGCGCAGCGGACAGGATCAGGCGTTGAACTTCGGACGCAGCCGCGCCAAAGTCTCGCGTGATATGGAGCGTCCAAGCGTCGTGTTTGCGGATGTCGCGGGTGCGGATGAGGCCAAGCAGGATTTACGCGAAATTGTGGAATTCCTGAAAGAGCCAGATAAATTTATCCAGCTTGGCGCGCGCATTCCCAAAGGTGTCCTGATGGTCGGCCCGCCCGGAACAGGCAAAACCCTGATGGCGCGTGCTGTCGCAGGCGAAGCAGGCGTACCCTTCTTCAGCATCTCCGGTTCGGAATTTGTAGAAATGTTCGTCGGCGTTGGCGCTAGCCGTGTCCGCGACCTGTTCGAGCGTGCAAAAGCCGAAGCCCCTGCGATCATCTTCGTAGACGAAATTGATGCGGTAGGGCGTCAGCGTGGTACGGGGTTGGGTGGCGGTCATGATGAACGCGAACAGACCCTGAACCAGATTCTGGTCGAGATGGATGGCTTCGATAACAATACCAACGTGATCGTCATCGCCGCGACCAACCGCCCGGATGTCCTTGACCCGGCGCTGTTGCGTGCAGGCCGTTTTGACCGCAAGGTTTATATGGATCGCCCGGATCGCGTCGGACGTAAGGCGATTCTGGAAGTCCATGCACGCGGTAAACCGCTTGCCAGCGATGTTGATCTCGATACGCTCGCCAAGATTACGCCAGGATTTGTCGGCGCTGATCTGGAAAACCTGATCAACGAAGCAGCAATCCTCGCTGCGCGTCGTGGCAAGAAAGCCATTTCCATGCGTGAATTGCAGGAAAGTATGGAGCGTGTGATCGCTGGGCCAGAACGCCGCAGTCGCGTGATCAGTTTGCAGGAACGTACCGTGATCGCCTACCACGAAGCGGGACACGCAATCGTAACGCACAACCTCACTCACGCTGATCCTGTCCATAAAATCAGTATCATTGCACGTGGTCAGGCGTTGGGCTATATGATGCCCGTACCAGATGAAGATCGCTTCCTTTCGAGCAGAGAGCGTTTCCTGGATGAGATCGTATCGCTCTATGGTGGGCGCGTCGCTGAATCGCTGACCTTCGGGAGCGTAACAACAGGCGCTTCCAATGACCTGCAACGGGCGACACAGATTGCGCGTTCCATGATCACGCGCTACGGCATGTCCGATGCTCTTGGTCAGCGTACCTTCGGTGAGGAAACCGGATCGATCTTCCTGGGACGTGATCTGATGGAACGACGCGACTACAGTGAAGAAGCAGCGGCAGCGATTGATGCCGAAGTACGCCGTATCCTTGATGAGCAATATGCCCGTGCGGAAACGATCCTCAGAGAAAAGGCTGGCAAGCTGAAAGAACTTGCGGAAGCACTTCTCGAACAGGAAACGATTGATCGGGATGCCTTCGTCGGGATTATGAACGCAGCAGGTACAGCACAGAGCGAAACAGTTCCTACGGCTGCCTGATAGCACAACGTAGCCAATACAAAACGAAAACGGGTGGACATTGCGCTCCACCCGTTTTTATTTACCCGTTTAAATCTGCGAATCTATACGGAATTAGTCACCACCAACCTGATGGGTCTGGGTATTGTGACCACCGTTCGGCGGTTGTGGTGGGTTAGCCAGATTCATGAGGTTCGCTGCACTCGTACCATCTATTGCACTCAGCAAACGATTCAGGGACACATGCAGGTTCGCGGTATCGTACAGGACGATAGTCGAGTTCTTCTCGATACTGATTTCAGCCAGCGTTTGCAGATAACGGAGTTGCAACGCGGCAGGTTCTTTGGCGATCACGGCAGCAGCAGCCTGCAAGCGCTCGGAGGCGTCATATTCACCTTGTGCGTGAATCATCTTCGCACGCTTTTCACGTTCCGCTTCGGCCTGTTTCGCCATCGCGCGCACCATCTGATCGGGCAGTTGAATGTCTTTCACCTCGACCACACTTACGTCGATGCCCCAGGCGACAGTATGTTTGTCGATGATTTCACCGAGGCGGCGGTTGATCTCATCACGGTGAGCGAGGAGTGTATCCAGTTCAACCTGACCAACGACACTACGCAAGCTGGTCTGAGCGATTTGCAAAGTCGCCTGCATGTAGTCGCGGACATTTACCTGTGCCTTGATTGGATCGATCACTTTGAAATAGGCAACCGCATCGACGCGCACCGTCACGTTATCGGCGGTGATGCAGTCCTGCGGCTGGATGCCGAGCGTCACCAGACGAATATCGACCTTCTGTGCGCGCTCGATCATGGGGATCAGGAGGATCAGACCAGGACCGCGCGGACGCCGCGTTACCGTACCGAGGCGATATACAACAGCGCGTTCGTATTCCTGAATCACGCGGATAAACGTCCGCAGAAACCAGATGAGAACGAGAAATAGAACGATCCCGCCGATCAGGACAGCCTGAGCGCCATATTGTTTGATAAGTTGATCCATCACTCAACACCCTTTCTTAATACGGCTTTTATAGCAGCCGGAATTGAAAAACGATTTCACCGATCCTGATTACGTCACCATCGTAAATCTGTTGCGCGCCGCTGGAACTGAGTTTCTGGTCGTTGACCATCACCCCATGACGGCTGTACAAATCGCGGATAGTGAAAACCCCCTCTGCATAAACGATCAGCGCGTGCGGACGAGATACCGAACGGTTGTCATCCAGCGCCGAAAGTTCGACATCAAACATATCTGCCGGGTATCCGATTTGTTCGTCGGCACGTCCGATCAGGGCGCGTGTGCGTTGCAACATGAAGGTCTTACCAGTTTCGGCAACCAGCGCCGCACGAACGGTAAGTTGTTCGACTTCTGCTGCGCCGCTTCGCCCACCCAGTCGCTGCAAAACGCCCGCCGCCAACACACGCGCGTTACTGACTTCCATGATCGTCGCGTTGGCGTCGTCGGCATCCAGTTGAACGATACTGCCTTCCTGCAATCCTGCCGAAAACAGTTTCGCGGTGGCATCCATCGGGTTACGCTGATAATACAGGCGATACGCGGTATCGTCGGAAAGTTGCAATGCGCCGATAATTGCTTCTACTGCCTGTGCTACAGTCATATCAAGCGCAAGCCGAAGCCGCGCGGAACGTTTGTTACCATGTTCCTGATACTGGACTGTAACGTTGATCGGTATCATCCGAATTTTTCCTTGCAAACCCGCTGACAGGTTGCATCGAACCCGATAGACTTATATCAGTGTACATCGAAATTTCAAATCGCACCTGGAGTATCTATATGAAATTGTGGGGACGTACATTTACACGTCGAGAGTTGGAAGGATTCACAAGCGATATTCGCCAGATTGCGGATATTCGTCTCTCGACACTGGACGACGGTTTGGAGCGTGGAACACGGGTAGCAAGCGTGCGAACCGGAAGCGGTCTGGATTTTATTATTTATTTAGATCGGGCGATGGATATTGGGACAGCGACCTATAGCGGCATTCCGATTGCGTGGCAGAGCGGAACCGGCGCTGCAAACCCCGCCCGCTATGAGCCGGAAGAACGCGGCTGGTTGCGTACCTTTCACGGTGGATTGCTGGCGCTCTGTGGTCTGACGCAAGCGGGCGCACCCGGCGAAGGACGCGATCCCGAAAACAATGAAATTATTGGTTTGCATGGACGCATCGGCACACTGCCCGCCTATGATGTCCGGGTAGAGCGCGAATGGATTGGTGACGATCTGAAATTGCGTCTCAAGGGGTCTGTCGATGAAGTGACACTGTTCCATCCAAAATTGCATATGGAACGCACGCTGGAAATTACACCGGGTGAACCGATTATCGAAATCACGGATATGGTTCGGAATTATGGCGGCGAATCTGCTCCGTTGATGATGCTGTATCACTGCAATTTCGGCTGGCCGATTGTTTCTCCCGGTTTCACTACACCCGACGGGATGAAAATTCCCGGTACAGAAATGATTAGCCCTGCCATGAAAATTGCCCCGCGTGATGCTGCCGCCGCGCCGGGTCTTGGTCAGTGGAATGTCTTCCAGAACCCAACCCCCGGCTATGCGGAACAGGTTTTCTTCCATCAGGTCGAAAAGCCGCAGACGGTCAGCGCTGCTCTGCTGAATTATGGAATGGGACTGGGCGTTGAAGTCATTTTCGATGCGTCCACACTGCCCTATCTGACCGAATGGAAGCAGATGGGTTTCGGAGATTATACGCTTGGGATTGAGCCGGGAAATTGCCTGCCGGAAGGTCGGGTTGCGGCGCGCAAAAATGGGCGTCTGGAAATGCTCCCGCCGGGTGAATCCAAAACATTCAGGATTGCGTTCAGGGTACTCACCAATCGGAAAGAACTGGACGCCGTAAAATCTGCCAGTAAACACGTTGCTGTGGAATGAGATAAACCGCACAGGAATAACCATCGTTGAACTCTAACCCACTGCGTTCCTGGCGCGTTCGGCTCATACTAGCCGCGTTGATTCTCGGAGCAATTCTGCTGCCGTTGCCCACGCATGGAGCAGATTGTTCCAATGCGCCCCTATCGCGCCTCGTCGCCGGGTCGGTGGCACGTGTCTCCTATCTGGGAGGCGGCACTGTCGCGCTGTATAATTTCCCCGGCGTAAATGCACGTAACATCGGAACAGTGCGCGAAGGAACGCCCCTTACCGTAGAACGTGGCCCGATCTGTGCCGAAGGGCGACAGTGGTTTCGAGTGACAACGCTGGATAAACATGAGAGCGGTTGGGCAACGGAAAATCGGAAAGATGCCGAACACAGTTATGCTCTCGAACCCTGGCAAATTCTGGTTGATCTTTTGCAGCCCGATGGCGCAAATTATCGCCTGATACGGGTCAATCAGTCGGGATTGTTGAGCCAGATCGCCACCTATCCGATCCCGAAACTCGAAGAAACGGTGGGAACGATTTGGCCTCCTCAGGAAGTCAAACCGCTCTCGGAAAAACTAGCGGCGGCGCTGCGCGAATGCACAGCCGATGCACTCCGGCTAAACCCATCGTTAAACGGGATTTTCTTTTTTGAAAATCTTCCTGCCGATACGGGACAAATCACGACTTACGCTGCGCCAGACTCGGCGCGATTGCTGATTGTCCGGCATTTATGGCGCTCTATCGTTGATTGTGATGAACAGACCTCACCAGTTTATGGCCTGGATCGCGTCAGTCTGGCGATCAATGGGCGTGAAAAGGTCTTGTTCGATGTTCCTGCCAATGGACGTATTGCGGGGCTGACACGGCAGGACGACGCTTTCAATCGGGTGATAGACGTGCGCTGGTCGCCAGATAACGTACACGCGATTGCATGGGCGAGCTATGGGGAACAAACGCGCCTGATCATCATTGATAGCGATAGTGGCACAATCCGGCTGCTGGATGAAGGGATTCATCCGGTCTGGCGCGAACACGGCGAATGGCTGGGTTGGTTGCGTCCCGATGGGGTAGCAACAATGAATCTGATCATCAGCCGGATTGACGGGACAAGTCGGCAAACACTGGCACTGCCGCCGACTCTGAAATATATAGATGCCCGATTTGACCCGCTCTGGAATGAAGATGGAACACGCTTGCTAGCCTGCGTCCGTGCTGACGATTGCAAGACAGTACAACCACTGGAGATCGATACCCGCAAATTCCGGGATACCCTGGCTGTCCCGGAAGATTCGCTGCAACCTTACTGGGTGCTGCATGACTCAGCGATTTTGTGGCAGCCTGTCTCCGGCAGCAAATTTACCGTCCAGTCGATGGAAGGGGCAACGCGCACCCTGACCGTTCCTCTGAATCCCGGTGAAACGATACAAACCGTGCGGATATTCCCCGGCGGCGATTCGGCTCTGGTTGTGATTGATGGCAAAACGATCCGTTACGCTATTTTGAAATTTCAACAGGATAGTGTTTTAACGATCAGAGAATAATTATTGCTTCGCCTGTGAACGTGGCGGTGCGCGCTGAATCGTTGTTTCCTTGTGTATAGAATCCGGGTCTTCGGGCAAAATAACCTGTTGAATGCGCGGAATCGGTTTCGCTTCGATTACAGGAATCGGCGGGTCTTGCAAATCCAGTTTTTCATAGTCGGCAGCGAACCCCTGCACCCACTTTAATTCGGCTTCGAGCAAACTGATACTATGGCTATAGAGGGCGACAATCTCGAATTTGCCGTTATTGGCCTTTTCTTTTTCCATCTCGCTGCGCGAGCGATTGATTCTGCCACCAATCTCGTGGATGTAGTTTTGCAGGGCAGTGCGTACCTGTGAGGGCTTCAGGACGCGCAGATTGACCAAGCCTAATTCAAACCCGCGTGCGATGTTATGCGGCGTGCCGAGCAAATCTGCAACCGCTGTTTGCAGGACGCCAAAGCCAGCGGGCGTAATCTGCCAGGCGCGTTCTGGTGCTTTGTTGGGCAAGGGTTCTACCAGCCCCTGCTTCACCAGTTTTTCCAGAATGTAATACATGGAAGAGACGCCGATAGCTGTCCAGCGCCGCAACCCCCGCGCTTCGATTTCGCCATGCAGCGCAATAT
>CAYSOC010000031.1:0-46506 GCA_964432445.1 uncultured Anaerolineaceae bacterium | reverse complement strand
AACTTCGCCAGGCGGCGACACTTGCCCGGTTTTAAAAATCGTGCCAAGATTGTGTCAAGGAATGAAATCTCCTATGACCGATCAACCGATTACACCGCGTAAACGCTGTCCAAAATGCAACCATGAAAATCGCCTCGGCGCGAAGGTCTGCACACAATGCGGGTACGTTTTCCAAAGCATGAATTCGCGCGGGCAGAAATGGTGTCCGAGTTGTGGTACTGCCAATAAGCTGGAGGCAAAAGTTTGCACGCAATGCGGGCATCGTTTCCGTACACGCTTCACAACACCCTCGGTTCCGGCTCTGCCACCAGAACCGCCAGTTGAACAGCAGGCCTCACAGGGAATCGAACTACCGCCAGCTTTTGACCCCATTTCTCGCAAACCAGCCCCCAAACCAGCGCCACCGCCTATAGCACCAGCATCCCCTGCACCATCAGCACAGGAAAAATCGCTGGAAGGTGAGCCAGCGCCAGACATTACGGATATTGACTATGATAATTTGCGCCGTTCCGGGAACAAGGATCGCTAATTCATGCACGTCTACGAATATATAACAGCCTCCGTCGAACATCCTGATCGGTGTGAAGATTCGATCCTGGTCTTTCCGGGAAGCGATAACGCGCCTGTATTCTCTGTTATTGACGGGATGGGCGGTCATCAGCGCGTTACTGATAGCGGTCAAACACTCACGGGTCGGGATGCGTCACAGGCGATTCGCAAAATCTTCATCGAAGATTTGGAAAACTTCCCTCTGGATACTTCGGCTGCGCCCGACAGCGAAACCGAACAGCGTGTGATGGCGGCCTTCCAGCGCGCAAATCAGTATCTTTTCAGAGATGTCAACGGCGGCGAAAAGTCGGAGATTCGGGAGCGTGTCGGGGCGGTTGGGACAGCCGTCATCGTTTGCGAAAACGGGAAGAAATTATTGGTTGCACAGGTCGGGGATACACGCGCCTATCTCTATACCGAGGGCGAATTGATTCAACTGCTGGAAGACGAAGATAACATTGATTATCTGGTCAAACAGGGGCTGCTGGATGAAGAAGATGGTCAGAAAATCGCCCGGATCGTCAACACCTATGATGGCATCACGGAGCCAGATGTCAGCGGGTCGATTCGTATTGGCGATGAAGAATATGAATTGTATCTGGCGTGGCGCTGGTTCGTGACGGGTAATACAGCCTTGCGCATCCCCGGCGCGAACGTCGTGATCAATTCGCTCGGAACCGGGGGCGAAGATTTGGATATTCTCCGCACGCGCATCGAAGTCTTGCCGGGCGATGTGTTGCTCCTCGGATCGGACGGGATGTATAAAAACCTGAGCGAAGCGGAAATCATCGAAGGGTTGAATTGCCCTGATAATCCGGCGACATTCCTCGGTGAACTGGCGTTGGCGCGTTCACAGGATCACAACAATCGCCGGATGAACCCCGATGATATTTCCGTAGTTGTGGTCAAACTCTAGCCTTTGGCGGTTTTGACTCCATTCAGGGCGGGGTCGATGATTTTATATAGAAGGCGATAGGCACGCGATTGTTTGATCCGTGCCAATTCGTCTAGCTGCGATTTCACATCCCCCATATCGGCGGGCAGCGATGGCGACGGGATCATTTCGGGAAGTTTGGCGTGTCCTGCCCCGTTTGTACTGTGTGCAATGCCATTTGCGGAGCCATTCGCAGCAGGTTTGGCTCCATGCGCCGACTGTGCCTGTAGTTCGGCAAGCTGCGCGCGGAGTGCCTCGTTCTCCTGTTTGAGTGCTTCGATTTCCTGATTGCGCACACTCAGCGTATAGAACGCATCGTTTAGCTGATCGACACGTTTCCATGTTGCATAGTCAACCGCCTCCACCATGCGATCCGTATCCAGTTTGTAGATGTGCTTGAGGACAGCCATCCGGTTTTCATAGAAGCCGCTTTTGCGGTTGCTGACGCTGTTCGGTGTATTGCGATAATAGAGAAGCGGGCGCGGAACATAGCCAAACTCATAACCCGCAATCAATAGTTTCATGTACATGAAATAATCTTCATGACCGCGCCCGGTGTGGCTGGTATCTTCAGAATAATAACCATCGACTTCCAGAATCTTTTCGCGCCGGATGAGCGCCGTAGCAGTGACGCAGTTCTGGCGCACGAGGGTATTCAGAATATTGCCTTCCAGCGGGTCATCACGGCGTTCGCGGACGCTATAGACATCTAACGTAGCGTTATTTTCGTCGATCCGAACATAATCGCTGTAGACAACAACAAAACGCGGGTTCTTCTGCCAATAATCCATCCAGACGCGCACAGCGTCCAGATGCAAATAATCATCTGCATCGAGCGGGACGACAAATTCCCCGGTGGCCTTTTCTACCGCCTGCTGCCGCGCCCACGCGGGGCCGGAATTGACCTGATGATAGACCTTCAATCGGGGTTTGTACTTTTCAGCGAGGGTATCGAGTATCTCTGCGCTGTCGTCTGTTGAGCCATCGTCGATGACAACGACCTCATGAATTTTGTAGGTTTGATTCAACGCGCTCTCGATAGCTTGCGTCACATATCTGGCATGGTTGTAACAAGGGATGACGATGCTAACTTTCGGGGCCATAACCTTCTGCCTTTGCTTGTTTTGCCTGGAATTGTGTCTCCGAACCCCCGGAGAGAGTTTCTGAAAATTGATACCGCGCCTGTGTCAGGGCATCGTTGATATTATCAATCAATTTCTCGCGCATTTCCAGTCGTTGTCTGGTGTTCGTTCCAAACGGCTGCGGACGTTCGTTTTTCTCGGCCTGTGCGCGGGCGTCTACCAGCGTATCGCTCAACTCCACGATAAATTTCTCGCGCATTTCCAGCCGATGTGTGAGCATTCCCTGAAACTGGCGTGCCTGCTCGATTTCGTTCAGGCATTCCGCGATTTTGGCTTCCTGTCCGGTGATCATCTGGTTCAGGCGTTCCTGAAACTGACGCGCCTGTTCGATTTCACTCAAATATTGCGCAATCATGCCATCGCGGTCAGCGATTGCTCCCTGCTGGGTTTCCCAGTTTACCCGTGCCTGTTCGATTTCGTTCAAATATTGGGCAATGGTGGCATCACGCGCGGCAATCACCACACGTGCCTGTTCGATTTCATTCAGATATTGCGCAATAGTGGCGTCGCGCGCGGCAATGACGGTTTGCAGATTATCCTGAAACTGCCGCGCCTGTTCAATTTCACCGAGATACTTTTTCTCTTGTGCAGCAATTCCTGCACGCAATTCGTCGATAGCAAGGCGGGCGCGTTCGATTTCCGCGAGATAGTCGGCAATCCGGGTTTCCTGTAGTGCATTATTCTTTTGCAGCGTTTCCTGGAATTGCCGCGCCTGCTCAATTTCACCGAGGTATCGTGTTTCCTGCGTGGCAATCGCCGCGCGCAGTTCATCTATTGTCTGGCGTGCCTGTTCAATTTCCGCGAGATAGTCGGTGATTCTGGTTTCCTGCGCGCTGTTGGCTTCTTGCAGTGTCGTCTGGAATTGCCGTGCCTGTTCGATTTCGTTGAGGTATTTTTTCTCTTGCGCCGCAATCGCTGCCTGAAGCTCCTGAATCCTTGCTTCCTGGGCATTACTGGCCTCTTGCAGCGTTTCCTGAAACTGCCGCGCCTGTTCAATCTCGTGGACATATTCCGCGATTTTGGCTTGCTGTACCGTCACCGACTCCTGCAAGCTGTCGTGAACGATGCGCGCCTGTTCAATTTCATTCAGATATTGGGCAATGGTGGCGTCACGCGCGGCAACAACATCCTGCAAGCCTTCCTGAAATTGGCGTGCCTGCTCAATCTCTGCCAGCATTTCCGCGACTTTTGCTTCGTGAGTTGTGTTGGCTTCCTGCAAGTTCTCCTGAAACTGGCGGGCGTGGTCGATCTCTGCCAGATACCTGGTTTCCTGTTCCGCTATTGCAGCGCGCAATTCTTCCTGGGTCTGCCGCGCCTGCTCGATTTCCCCTAAATATCGGGCAATCGTAGCATCACGGTCAGCGATAACGGTTTGCTGCTCTTCCTGATAGGTACGGGCGCGTTCGATTTCGGCAAGCAGCGCTTCAATCTGCTCGTCTTTCGCGCTGAGTTCAGCATCGCGTCCCTGAATCGTCTCGAACGCATCGCGGAGTTGTTCGGCGCGCCATTGCCGCATCGTATAGAAGGCTTCTGCCATCTCGTCTGGCGCTTTTTTGAACATATACGAGAGGGCATAGTGCATCGCGCCGCCGACCTGCGTCGCGTTCTTGCTGATGTTGGTGCGGTGATTGCGATAATAGAACAGCGGGTGCTTGACATAGCCCATCTCGAACCCGGCCACAAGCATCCGCATATAGAGGAATACATCCTCATAGGAGTTTATTTTCCGGGTATCGTTCCTGACATAATAGCCACCGACTTCCAGCACCTTGTCACGCTTCACCAGCGAGATTGCCGAAGCGACATTTTCCCAGAGGATTGTCGGCAGGATGCTTCCTTCGAGAGGGTCATTGCGACGTGCGCCAATCGAAACCAGATCGAGGACTTCGCCATCATGGGTCATGTTGTAATAATCGCCGTAAATCACGGCATATTCGGGGTGCGCCTGCGCATAAGGCCAGAGTGCCTCTATCGCCTCCGGGTGGAGCAGATCGTCGGCATCCAGTGGCAGCACATAGTTGTTTTGCGCCGCCTCCAGCCCCGTTGTGCGGGCAACAGATGTCCCGGAATTTTTTTGCTCAACCACACGAATCAGATTCGGGTGCTGCTGTGCATAGCGCTGGATAATCGCCAGGCTGCCATCGGTTGATCCATCATTCACAATCACAATCTCGTTGACAGGCAGCGTCTGGTCAATTACGCTCTGGATTGTGGCTCCGATGAATTTTTCCGTGTTATAGCATGGGATTACGACGCTGACCTGAACCGGTTCGTGTTTCGCCATTCATGTCCCTCATGTTTTTTGCTCTTTACGGCTGCTGCGTCTGCCGAGCAACCGGAAGGCAGGCGAGGCGCGTATTTCTTCAAGTTCCTGTTGCGCTGTCTGCAATTTTTCGTGCAATTCGCGCATCCGCTCTTCGGCCTCGGTGGAAGTCGTCGCGCGATAGACCGCAAGTTCCGCTTCCAGCGTTTCGATGTGATCAATCAGGGCGCTGATCTGCTGTGGGCGGTTGGAATCGCGCGTGATACGCTGCCGGGCTTCTTCCAGCGATTTTTCCAGATCATAGACCTGTTGGCGCAGTGTGCCAATCGTTTGATCCTGCCATGCCTGATAGTTGCGCGCTCTATCAATTTCCAGCAGCAACGATTGCACCTGCTGTTCCGAACTGCTCCCGTTGCGCTGCGTAATCATCCGGTATTCTTCGAGCGAACGCTCCAGAGTCTCCTGATATTTGCGCGCGTTGGCGATCTCGCCGTGCAATGCTTTCACGTCGTTGTTGCGGATGTCGATCACGTCGAAGGCGTCTTTGAGTTGTGCGCGACGGATTTCATTCACCCGGTCAACGGTGGTGATCATCCGCTTCGGGTCTTTCTCGAACGCATAGGCATAGACTGCCAGCCGCTGTTTCCCGACTACCGCTTTATCCAGCGCCAGTCGCCGGAACTTCTCGCGCGTATTGACCAGCACACGCGGTACGTATCCAAACGATACACCGTTTAACAACATTCGGAAATAGCCAAAAAGGTGTATCCATCCCGCGTTTCCAGCTTCGCTCACCGGGGGATGGAAATAGCCACCTGCCGCGAGGATCGCTGTGCGCTTGATTAGAGAGGGCTGCATAATGCCATCGAAACTGCGCACGATGGTGGCGAGGATATTGCCTTCCAGTGGATCGTCCGTCCAGGTATTCGGCAGATTCTCCTTGTCGATTTCCCCGCCAAACGTGACATCATTCCAGCCACTGTAAATAACGCTGTGTTCCGGGTGAGCATCGGCATAGGTCATCCATGCGCTGATCGCTTCCGGGAGCAAGGTATCCTCGGCGTCAAGGATGACGACCCATTCGCCGGTTGCTTGCGCAATCCCGGCGTCTCGTGCTTTGGAAAACCCGTGCCGGGGTTGTTTAATCAGCGAAACCCGATTCGGAGCCTGTTCACAGTGGCGCTGAATCACGCTCAGGCTATCATCGGTGGAGCCGTCATCAACGACGATAACGGCACAATCGGCATAGGTTTGTGTAAGCACACTTTCGATTGCCGCGCCGACAAACTGTGCATGATTCAAACAAGGGATGATGACGGTAACATACGCCATAGTGGGTTATTGCAAATGCTCCTTGACGGTTTCGTACAATGTTTCGGCGCGCAAGTCACTCAGTGAGAAACACGGCCCGCCGAGACGCTCGGCTAATTGACGCGCCAACCCCTGATCGAAAGCGGCGTGTTCCATATTGATGGTCAGGTTACGGAACCCTTCCAGCCGAATTGCCTCCGCTATTTTGTACGATTCCGGCATTGGTGGCAAGCCCCCCAGCGAAACGTTCCCTGCTCCATCAGTTAGGAGGATCATGAGTGGCATTACATCCGGGTGCAGGCGCTTTTCCTGTTCGAGGATGTTCAGCGAAAGCTGCAACCCCGCCGAAAGCGGTGTCTTGCCGCCGACGGGAATTTCGGCAAGGGCCTTCTTTGCCAGCGTCACCGAGTTTGTCGGAGGGAGTACAAGCGTCGCTTTATCCTTCTGGAAGACGATCAGGCCGACCCGATCCCGGCGCTGATAGGCATCGGTGAGCAGCGACATAATCGCGCCCTTCGTCGCTTGCATACGCTCCACAACAGCCATACTCCACGACGCATCCACCACGAACAGGATCAGGTTCGCCGCACGCTTCACACGCACTTTGCGATGCAGGTCTTCCAGGTGGATCGAATAGGCCACATCGTTCTCTTTTTGATCATCCTGACGTTGATTTTGATAGGGGGCAGCCGCGCGGAACGTTGCATCGAAAGCAATATCGTTGCGCTTGTTACCTGCCGGACGCGCCTGGATATAGCGCCCACGCTTGCGATCTGTTTTGGTCTGGCTGCGGCGTCCGGCAATCTTGCGGGTGAGGCGATCCAGCGGCGTATCCAGTTTGCGCGTCATGAACTCTTTGCCGACTTCGACCTTCTTGCCCTGCTCCCACCAGTGCTTGCCGCCGCTGTCAAACACATTTTGGGGAGCAGGTTCGGCCTGTCCCATTTCCGGTTGTTCGGTGGGATCAGCCTGTGGTTGGCCTACATCGTCATTTTTTTTTTCATCTGGGCGCTATCCTGGGCAACCTGTGGTGCGCCCTCTTCGCCCTCAGCCTGCGACATGACCTGTTCCATCTTCTGTTCCAGCGTGGCATCATTCAGCCCGCCATCATCAAATGGATTGCGCTTCATACGATGCGGGAGCGCCAGTTGCGCCGCCATGAGAATATCGCGCTCGGTGATGTGGGCATGTCCCTCGAAGGCGGCTTGCGCACGCGCCGCTTTCAAAATCACCAGATCGGCGCGGTGTCCATCGATTTTATAGGATGCGGTCAGGGTGGCAATAGCGTACAAATCGCGCTGTGAATATCCAACCTGATCAACCACATCACGCGCGGCAACGATGCGCTGACCGAGTTTTTCTTCTTCCGGCAGCCACTTTTCGCGGAACTCTTCCGGCGCTACATCAAATTCCATGTGTCGCTGGAGGATTTCCATACGTTCGCGCGGCGTCACGATACCGTGTACATCTACCGAAAGCGCGAACCGATCCAGCAATTGCGGACGCAAGTCGCCTTCTTCCGGGTTCATCGTCCCAACGAGCATGAAACGCGCAGGATGCGAGAAGCTGATGCCTTCGCGCTCCACAGTGTTTACGCCCATCGCGGCGGAGTCGAGCAGGAGATCGACAATGTGATCATCCAGCAGGTTCACTTCGTCTACGTACAGGATGCCCCGGTTCGCAGAAGCGAGAATACCCGGATCGAAATGGCGTTCGCCCTTCTTGATGGCCTTCTCAATATCCAACGTTCCGACAACACGATCTTCTGTCGCGCTGACGGGCAGTTCGACCAGTTTAATCTGACGGCGTGCAATGGGCAGGTCTTCGTTGGACTCATACAAATCGCGTACATGATCCGACCATGTATCCGGGCGCTTCGGATCATCATTGAAGGGCGAATCTGCTACGACTTCGATTTCCGGCAACAGCGCTGCCAATGCACGCGCCGCAGTCGATTTAGCTGTCCCACGCTCACCGCGAATCAATACGCCGCCAATGCTTGGATTAACGGCATTCAAGACGAGCGCGCGCTTCATGCGCTCCTGCCCGACAATTGCGGTGAATGGGTAAACTATTCGCTTATTCATCTATCCCCAGCTTTGACTTTTGAACCAATTGAAGAATTATACAGCACGAATACACAGCAGTGAACGGTTAACCGCACCAATTGGGCAATTGTCCCTAAGCCAATTCCGGTTGTGTGCAACACCTTCTGTTTCAGAACAGGCGTGCGACGAAATGTAGTATAATTTTGATTCAGGTTGTGAAGGCTTTAAAATGCAACTTCCACTCTTCGAGGAAGAAGTCATCGAACCCGATCACGAAGCGCTTGCGGGTTGTCTGCGTGCATCTGTCGTTGCGCTCGACATTGAAACCGAAACACGTTGGCAAGGGCTAGGCCCGCGTATCGACTTTGGTCTGAGCTATCCCGCCGATATTACAGTGATCGCGCTGGCATGGGACGAGGGCGATACCGTCACCACAACTGCGCTTGCTGCACCATTTGGCGCTTCTGTCTGCGATTTCCTGAATACACTTTTTGCCGAGGATCGCTGGATTGTCGCACATAATGCGGTGTTCGATTTGCGCCAACTCAGCAAACTGACCAATGGCAAACTCCCCCGGAAAATATGGGATACCCAATCAATGGGGCGCTTGTTGCATCCAGCCGTGAATGCTAGTTACAGCCTGTTGGGGACAGCAACCGCACTCGCTATTCCATTCTCCGAACAGCAGCAAGCAATGAAATCGCAGCGTGGCAAACTGCACACCTTACCTATCAGTCTGACGCTCGCCTATGCACAGGAAGACGCAGCGTTGGCGCTCCGTATTTACCACCATCAGCTAACACTCGTTGATGACGCAGAACTGGTCGATTGGGAATGCCGCGCTACATGGGAATATTGCGCGATGTCGGTGCGTGGCATCCGCTTGAACCGTGAGTTTGTGGATCAGCGGTTGTCTGTGTTGGGTGAACAACGTGACGAACTGGCAAAACGGTTGCACGCCGACGGACTATACAACCCTACCAGCGGGCTGGCGCGTGCCAAATATCTTTATGAAGATAAGGGGATACCGCTGCCAGTCTGGTCGCCCGATTCGTGGTACTTCACCCGTGCAGGGCATCGCCGTTTGCGCCAGGAACCGAACGCACAAGTGCAGCTTTCAGACTTGAGTACGCGCTCGGATATTATCGAATCCTACCGTGAAGACGACAGCCCTTACAGTGAACAGTTGCGCAATCTCTCTGAATATCTGGAAGTCGAATGGCTGATCTCTGCGCTGAAAGGTCTAATCGATCACGCCGCGCTGGATGGTCGCTTGCACAGCCTGATCACAACCGCCACCGAAAGCGGGCGACGTGCATCCAGCTATCCACATATGCAAAACTGGAAGATGCTCGAAATGGCGGGCGTCGCCATCGGGGATGACGGATTCACGCTGGTTGAGATCGATTATCGCAATGCAGAAAATGTGATGGCGGCGTTCATTGCGGGCGATAGCGCATTGTCTGCGGCATGTCTGGCGGAGGACTTCCACAGCACGATGGCGGCACAGTATTTCGGTGCGACATGGGAAAATGCCGATCCCGCAGAGCGTAAGCGACTGCGCACAATGGCAAAAAAGATCACCTTTGGGACAGCCTACGGGATGGGCGCGGAACGTCTCGGCGCAAGCATCGACGTAACAACGCAGGAAGCGCAACGCTTCATCCGCGCCAAAGATATTGCCTTCGCCAATGTCACCAGAACGCGCAACGCCGCCAAGCAACGCGCGCAACAAACCGGGATTCTGAAGCTCTGGACAGGGCGAAAAGTTGCTGTCCCATCTGCATTCGTGGCGTGGAATTTTCTGTGTCAGGGCGGCGTGAGCGAAGTTTTAAAGCGCGCGCTCGTTCTGATCGGAGAAGCGTATCGGGCGAAAGGAATGCGTTCGCGCGTGGCGCTGGATATGCACGACGCCCTGATCCTTGAAGTGGCGCATGAAGAATGGGATGCTGCACAGGAAATCGCCAGCCAGATCATGATCTCGATCACGCCGGAACATCTGAATCAGCGTACCAATCCGCCGATCCGATGGGTGGCTTCTCCCAACCTCCAGGAAAACCGGAACAAATGGGGCGCAACCCAGTGGCATCCTGAATAGCGCTCTTGCAAGGGCGCGTTCACTTGCGCTATTGTTGTCATACACTGAATAGCAGAGGATATATGGAATACCGTCAATTAGGCCGAACCGATATGCAGGTATCGGCAATCAGTTTTGGCGCGTGGGCGATTGGTGGGACATGGGGACAAGTCGAGGATACTGATTCGCTTGCCGCACTGCATAAGGCACTGGATATGGGTGTCAATTTCATTGATACTGCCGATGTTTATGGCGATGGTCGTAGCGAACGGTTGATTGCACAACTGCGACGCGAACGCCCAAACGATAAATTTTTTGTGGCGACGAAGGCCGGACGACGCTTGCCGAAACAAACCCCGGAAGGTTATTCGCGTGAAAACCTGACCGCATGGGTGGAGCGTAGCCTGCAAAATCTGGAAGTCTCCGCGATTGATTTGCTCCAGCTACACTGTCCCCATTCACAGGTTTATGATATGCCGGAAGTGTTCGGTATTCTGGATGATCTGGTGAAGGCGGGCAAACTGCGTTACTACGGGATTAGCGTGGAAACCGTCGATGAAGCCCTGCGCGGTACAAAGCATCCGAACGTACAGACCGTACAGATTATTTTCAATATGTTCCGGCTCAAGCCAGTAGAAGAATTTTTCCCGGTAGCGATAGAGCGCAAGGTCGGGATTCTGGCGCGCGTGCCTCTCGCCAGCGGGATGCTCACCGGGAAAATGTCGAAGGAATCGACATTTGCCGCCGATGATCACCGCGCCTTTAATCGCAATGGGGAATCCTTCGACAAAGGGGAAACGTTTTCCGGCGTCCCCTTTGATGTAGCGCTGACCGCAGTAGATGAACTCAGGCCGCTTGTGCCAGCGGGCATGTCGATGACGCAGTTCGCTCTGCACTGGATATTGCAACACCCCGCCGTAACGTGTGCAATCCCTGGCGCAAAGACGCCCAAACAGGCCGAAGAAAATTTCAAATCCGGGTTCGAGCCGTTGAATGCCCAAACGATGGATGCCGTCAATCAGATATACGATAACCACATCCGCCAGCATGTTCATGGCTGGTGGTGATGCTCATTTGAAAAAACCAATACCCCTAATCACTCTCCGCTTGCGGGGAGTGACTTCCAAATCAGGGTATTGACTCCCTTTCCCTGCCTGCGGAAAGGGTTGGGGATTGGGTCAATCCTTTTCAACCAATCTCTGAAAAGCTGATTAAGCGTGGGCGGGCTTGCCGGTTCGCCCATAAAATATGTTTTTTCTATAATTTTGTGTATTCTTTGTGAAATCCAGCGCGTACCAATTTCGCGGTATGTGGAGTAATGTAATTCGCTGTAGGGATGGACTAATATGATTACAAATCGTCTGCAATCTGATCAAATGCTGGACACTCTCGAAAAATTCAGCAAGCTGACAACCCTTGCGCTGGACGGTATCAACTATATTGAACCAACCAATGAAGCGCTGAAATCGCTACGCGATTATGCTGATCTGCCGTTTGTTGCCACCTATACACCGATTGATGGCGATTGGATGCCACGTTCGATGGCTGGCACGATTACGCCGGAAGAGCGCGATGAACTGGACGCGCTCGTTTTGCAAGCGGTAAAAAGGACTGCCTCCCCGGAAACAGAAACAGACAAGGGGTTGGTGATTCCATTGCGTGCAGCGGGCGGCGTTGTCGCGGCACTGGTTATCCAGAAGAAACAACCCCAGCCATTGGAAGAAAGCGATAAGCGCTTCTATCGAACCCTGGCGGGCTATCTGGTCGGTGTGCTGGCGTCGGCAGTCGGAAATTCCCAATTGCTGGAACGTCGCCTGACCGAACTCGAATTGATTGCACAGGTGAGCGCCGCCATCGCGGGAAACCTGAACGTCGAGGAACTACTGCAAAGCGTCTCCGACCTGGTGAAAATCCGCTTTGGGTTCTATCACGCCCATATCTATCTGTATAACGAGAAAACACAGCAACTTGTTCTGGCAGCGGGCGCTGGCGAAGCGGGCAAAATGATGAAACTCGGCGGACACAGCATCCCGTTGAACCGGGAGCATTCGCTGGTGGCGCGTGCAGCGCGTACTCAAAAAGGCGTGACGGTTAATGATGTGCGCTCCGAACCAGACTTCCTCCCCAACCCACTGCTGCCGAATACGCGCTCGGAACTTTCCGTACCGATGCTGGCAGCCGAAGAATTGATTGGCGTGCTGGATGTGCAATCGGATCAGTTTGGGCGCTTCACCAATGAAGACGTGCGCCTCAAGCAGATTCTGGCGGATGAGATCGCTGTCGCGGTGCAAAACGCACGTCTGTATACGAATACCAGAGACCTTGCCGCCAACCTCGAAATCGTCCAGCAGGTGGCAACCGTGACCGCCGCGATTATGAACGTGGAAGAAATGCTTACCGCTGTGTGCGACCTGACAAAATCCGGGTTCAAGTTCTATCATGTGCATATTTATCTGTTCGATGAAGAGGAGCGTTCGCTGGTGTTGCGGGCGGGCGCGGGCGAAGTCGGGCGCATGATGAAACTCGGTGGACATAGCATCCCATTGGCGCGTGAGCGTTCCCTTGTGGCGCGGGCGGCGCGCGAACGTAAAGCTGTCATCGTGAACGACACCAGAGCCGCCGCCGATCACCTTCCCAACCCGCTGTTGCCAAGCACACGCTCGGAGATGGCAGTGCCGATGATCGTGGGTGATAAACTGATCGGTGTGCTGGACGTTCAGAGCGATGTCGAAGATCGGTTCCGCATCTCCGATATTAAACTTATGGCGGCGCTTGGCGAACAGGTATCCGTCGCCGCGCAAAACGCAACACTCTATCAGAACGAACTCGAAACCTCCAAACAACTGCGCCAGATTGACCACCTTAAATCGGAATTTCTCGCCAGCATGAGCCACGAATTGCGGACGCCGCTCAACTCGATCATCGGTTATGCCGAAGTCCTGATTGATGGCATTGATGGTGATTTACCCGACGAAGCACGGTTGGACGTACAGGCTATCTATGACAGCGGTCAACACCTGCTCGGATTGATCAATCAAATCCTCGACCTTGCCAAGATCGAAGCCGGGCATATGGAACTCGATCTCGAAGAAGTGGATTTCAGCGAAGTTGCGCGCGAAGTCGAACGCATCACGCACGTACTGGTAAAAGACAAGGATGTTGCGCTGAAATTCGAGATTCCAGAGATGCTACCGCGTGTTCTGGCAGATCATCAACGGCTGCGCCAGATTCTGAACAACCTCGTGAGCAATGCGATCAAATTCACCGAGAAGGGCGAAGTGCGCGTCACCGCCAGCACCAACGCACAGGGCGATAAAGTTGTTGTGAAGGTCAGCGATACCGGAATCGGTATCGCACCGGAACACATCAGCGTTGTCTTCGAGCAATTCCGGCAGGTAGACAACAGTTTGACCCGGCGCTTTGGCGGGACGGGGCTGGGGCTTCCCATCACATTACACCTTGTCCAGATGCACGGTGGAACAATCGACGTGCAAAGCACCGTAGGCAGTGGCTCTGCTTTCACCTTCACCATTCCCGTCATGCAAATCACGATCAACAACTGAGGCTCAAATGGAAAAAAAGCGCGTCCTATACGTCGAAGATAACCCGCAAAACAAGCGCCTTGTCCATAAAATTCTGACCGCCAAAGGGTTCGCGGTGCTGGAAGCAGGTGATGGATTATCCGGGGTCGAAATGGCTATCAACGAGAAGCCCGATTTGATCCTGATGGATGTTAACATTCCCGGTATCGACGGACTGGAAGCGACAGGACGGTTGAAGCAATCCGAAGTTGCCTACATCCCGGTGATTGCCCTTACTGCAAACGCGATGAAAGGGGATCGGGAACGTATCCTGAAAGCTGGCTGTAACGAGTATCTCCAGAAGCCCGTCTCCAATAAAATCCTGACGGAAATGATCGAGCGATTCATCGGCCCCGCCGACACTCCTCCGAAGGCGCAGGAGGCTATCCCGATGACAGAAGCAAAAGTGGAAGATAAAGCGCTGCATGAAATTGCAAAATAATCCGCTTATCTATGAGATCAATACGGCGGTATGGCTGGATATGTTATCCCGCCGTGCTGGTGAAAAAATCACACTGGCGACAGTACCGGATTCCGTATTGGACGAGATCGCCGCGCTGCACTTCGATATGGTGTGGCTCATGGGGGTGTGGAAGCGGAGTCCGGTGGCACAGGAAATCGGACGAACACACCCCGGCCTGCAACATGAATATAGCCTCGCGCTGCCCGATTTCACCGTCAAGGACGTGGTTGGGTCGCCCTATGCGATTCATCAATACACAGTAGATTTCGACTTTGGCGGGCGTGATGAACTGGCGATGCTGCGCGGCAAACTGGCGGAGCGCGGCATGAAACTGATGCTGGATTACGTCCCGAACCATGTGGCAGCCGACCATCACTGGACGGTAGACGCGCCGGAAGCGCTGGTGCGCGGGATAGACGCGGATTTGGCGCATCGTCCCGGCTATTTCTATCCAGCACCGAATGGGTATATCTTCGCACACGGGCGCGACCCGTACTTCCCGGCGTGGACGGATACTGTGCAGGTCGATGCGTTTTCTTCGATAGCGCGGGATCGTGCCACTGAATTACTGCTGGATATCGCCACACAATGTGACGGTGTGCGTTGTGATATGGCGATGCTGATGGTATCGCGGATTTTCTCCCAGACCTGGAATCGGCAGGATATGCCGGAAGAAGAGTTCTGGCAAAAAGTGATTCCGGCGGTACGCGCCATCTATCCTGATTTCATCTTCATGGCCGAAGTTTATTGGGAGATGGAAGGCGAACTGCTGGTACAGGGTTTTGATTATACCTATGACAAGCGGCTCTATGACCGGATGCGCGACAAAGGCGCGGATCAAATCCGCGACCATCTGCTGGCAGGTCTGGAGTATCAGCAACACATGACCCGCTTCATCGAAAATCACGATGAAAAACGCGCTGCCGATGCCTTCCGGGGACGCAACCGTGCTGCTGCCGTGCTGACCACCCTGCTCCCTGGCGCGACGCTAATCCACGAAGGGCAGATGGAAGGCTGGAAGCGCAAACTCCCGGTACAACTCGGACGACGTTTCCCGGAAATGACCGATGAGACGCTCCGATCCTTCTATCATCGGTTGTTCATCGAGGCGGTCAACCCTGTCTATCATCAGGGTATCTATATGGCGCTGGCGGCTCACCCGATTCTGGGCAACGATACCGGACACGAAGACATCGTTGCTTTTGCGTGGGTGCTGGATGCTGAATGGCGCGTCGTGATCGTCAATTATGGAGATCGGGTGATTCGGGCGCGCGTGATGCTGCCAAACCCTGCATGGGCAGATCGCAAGGTGTGTATCTTTAATGATGTGTTGAGTGAACAGATTTTACAGGCGCGTGGGCTGGATTTACTGACACGTGGGCTGGAATTGACGCTCAACCCGTTTGAGCCGCGTGTTTTGCGGCTAAACGAATCAGAATAAGCATTTGCAAAAGCGGACGCCCGAAATGACGTCCGCTGATGATTACCGATGCGCCGGAATCTCCCCGATTACGCTCAATCCCAGTGATTCAATTTCCCCGCGATTGCGGAGCGAACCATCCAGAAATTCGAGCGCAAACGCCAGCACCAGACCTAGCGCCAGCCCAATTCCGATTCGTACCAGCGGTGACAGACGCGCTGTGATCGGGATCGCAACCAACGCTGGTTGCACCTCGTCCAGCGGCACAATCACCGCCTGTGACGCGGCAAACTGCGGGAAATAGGTGTCTACGCGCGTCGTCAGTACATCTATCGCTGCCAGACCGATCAGTTTGGCATCCTCTGGATCAGGCCATGAAGTGATGTAGAACGTCATCAGACTGCGGGCGCTATCCGAGGTGATAGCACCGCGCAGTTGTTCCCCGCTGATCGTCTTGCCACGCTTTTGCAGCGCCTGCGATAGTTCCCGGCTGAACGATTCCGTCCGCACCCATGCCGCAATGCTGTTCACCGCATATTCCGAAGCCAGCCAGGGCGTATAGCTCTGATCCTGAAAGCTGCCACCACTGGCGGGTTTGGCCGAAGCCGTGAACCTGACAGCAAGATTATAATTCGCTGGCGGCGATACCATCGCGCGCAAACCTGAGAGCGATAGTATCAAGGCTACTGCGCCCGGAATCAGGATGAGCCACCAGCGCCGCCGCAGCACATCCAGAATCGGGGCAATCTGGGCTAGTGTCAGGTTCAATCGTTTTTGCCTTTCACGGAACCGCGCCGAGCGTCACGCAACCGGGACACGCGCCGCCCGGACGAATCAACGCATAACCAGCCTGCGGGTCTTCATTATAAGTGGTCGAATCAATGTTGAATACGATGAACAGGCGGATACGCCCGCTATTCCTGGCGAGTTGTGCGGCTTGCGCGATCCATGCTGCCTGCTGTGTGACAGTGGTGTTGCTTGCCCAAGCGAACGGACCGGGAAGCGGACCATAGCCATCTTTCGAGAGATAGCCGATTTCCGTCAGACAGCCTTTCTTGCCGGGGAAGCGCAGCAACGCACGATCAATCATGCGGCTATAGTAGCGCGTCGGGTAGTTATCGCGTGGGTCGCCGCTGTTCTGCTGTGGCGAGATGATGCCTTCGTTGTAGTGAATGCCGATGCAATCCGCATAGTTCGCTGCGCCTGCCGCTGCCATGCCTGCATAATACACATCATCATTCCAGCCGCCTGCACCCTTGCCGTTGCCGCCAAAGAAGCCTGTCGGGGACGGCGCGCCGCTGATCACGATCACGTTCGGATTTGCAGACTTGATTGCAGTATATGCTTTCTGAAGCAATTCGACATACTTTGCTGCATCGATCTGACCATTCGGCCATTCACGATCAATATTCTGTTCGTTCCAGACTTCGATGGCATCTGCGCCTTGCGTCGCGGCAGACCGCACATAATCGGCATAGGTATCAAAATAGCCTGCGTTCAATACCTGACTTTTATCACCAATCACGGAAAGCAGAATCCTATAGCCAGATGCTTTCGCCTCGTTGATCAACCCGGCACTGTCATCAATTCCGACGCGCACCTGTCGCTTGATCCATGTCAGGCGGGCAGTCTGTAGAGCGCTCTTTGTGGTGTCGCTCAATCCGAAGACCTGCCCACCGATTTCCAGCGATCCGGCGAGGGTGGGTGCTGGTGTTGGGGATGGTCCAACGGTTGGCGGTACAGTTGGCGTAATGACAACGCCACCACCCGGAATCTTGAGAACCTGCCCGACAAAAATCAGATTCGGGTTGACGATGCCGTTCAACTGCACAATAGCCTGTACTGTTGTACCGAAGCGTGCCGCAATCCGTGTCAGGGTATCGCCGGGTTGCACGGTATAGGTTCCACCACCGGGCGCGGGCGTCGCTGTCGGTGGGCGTGGCGTGGCTGTCGGGCCACCAGGGGTCGCTGTCGGCAGGGTATTTCCCGGCGGAATACGCAAGACCTGCCCGACAAAAATCAGATTCGGGTTAATCAGACCGTTATAAGCCGCCAGCACATTTACAGAAACATTAAATTTCAACCCGATACGAAATAGATTATCACCGGGCTGGACGGTATAAGTTTGCTGACCCTGAACGACAGCATCCGCAGCCGCAACCGGAGCCACTTCGGTAGGAACGGGTGTTGCTTGGGTTCAATCGGCGTGGCAGTTGGTTCGCCTTGTGCCTGGGCAGGTACAAAGCCAGGCATCGACGCCAGAATAAACACCGCGATCAACAAGGTAACGAGTCGGCGCATGGATAGTTCCTTTCTGTCTCATAACCATAACAGAGATCGGAGAGAAATTAAAAAATTTAGGAATTCGGTACTTGCGGTACACTTGCTCTCATGAAAATTGCACTCATCCACGATTGGTTAAATCAGGTCGGCGGCGCAGAAGATGTCCTCACCGAACTGGTGCGGATGTATCCGACTGCGCCGATTTATACAAGCATCTATGACCGTCAGCGAATGCCACAAAGCTGGCAGCAATGGCCGATTCGCACGCTCTGGCTGGATCGTCTGCCGGGGATTCATACCCACCATCAGCGCTATCTGCCGCTCTATCCGCTGGCATTTGGTGGCTTGCGTTTGAAAGAGTACGAGGTTGTACTATCCAACAAAAGCGGCTTTTGTCACGGGGTACAGGTTGCGCCGGGAACGCGCCATATCTGCTATTGTCTGGCTCCGACGCGCTATGTCTGGCAATTTGAGGCGTATGCCCAGCGCGAATCGCTCGGACGCGGGTTACGGCGGCTGCTACAGCCTATGCTATCCATCCTGAAACGCTGGGACTATGCCGCCGCACAGCGCGTCGATCAGTTCGTAGCGATCAGTACGGAGATTCAGGAACGGATTCAGAAGTTCTATAACCGGGATTCAACGATCATCTATCCTCCTGTGCAGACAGATCGGTTTGCGCCTGTTGCCGATGTTGAGGACTATTTTCTGGTCGTCTCGCGCCTGATTCCCTATAAACGGATCGATCTGGCGGTAGAGGCATGTACCCGATTGGGGTTGCCGCTCCTCGTTGGCGGTAAAGGGCGCGATCTGGAACGGTTGCAATCCATCGCCGGGCCGACGGTCAAATTTCTGGGCTATGTGCCGGATTCGGAGTTGCCGGGGTTGATGGCGCGTTGCAAGGCGTTCCTTTTTCCCGGTCTGGAGGATTTCGGAATCACCCCCGTACAGGCAATGGCGGCGGGGCGTCCGGTGATTGCGTTTCGGGGTGGTGGCGCGCTGGATTACGTCGTTCCCGGCAAGACGGGTGAATTCTTCGACGCACAAACGACAGATTCGCTGGCAGAAGCACTGGCGCGTTTTGATGAACGCAACTATCACCCGGAGGAGTTACAAAAACACGCGCAACGTTTCGACGTGCGCGTGTTTGAGTCCCGGTTGCAAGAGTTGATTTAACCTTGGTTCGGTGCGCTGAGTTGCCCACGCACACGGCGCATGAACTGCGTAAATTCCATGATGTTGATCGGTTTGTGCATGACAAAATCCGCGAAATCCTGAATCTCGTCCGTCACCCAGTGGGAGTTGGCGGTCAGGATAACGACGTTCTTTGGCCTGTGCGGGGCATGTGCGTTCATCCAATGAATCACGCTGCGACCATCGACATCGGGCATTTGCATATCCAGCACCAGTAGAGCATAGGGTTGTACTTTGAGTGTTTCGATTGCTTCAGCGCCCGTTTTCGCCTCTGTGATCGAAAAGCCACATTTTTCGAGGATGATCCGACAGATATTGCGATTATCGGCATTGTCGTCGGCAATGAGTGCAGTTGGGATGGGAGGGTTTTGCATAATTGGCAATCCAATCTCTTGAGCATTCACATAATGCCCGTGAATCTGCCTAACTATAACTGGTATGAATTCGGATAAAGATCACAAACAAGTTACATCTCGTGCGCAGATGACACAGGATATAACCCGATTATAGCATCACGCTCAAAGCCAGCCTTTACGCTTGAAGAAGATTGCCAACCCAGCGCCCAGCGTCAGCATTAAAAACAATGACCACGCATAGCCAAACGGCCATTCAATCTCTGGCATAAATTTGAAATTCATCCCATAGATCGCGCCGACCAGCGCCATCGTCATCAGGATGATAGAACTCGCGGTGAGAACGCGCATGGTCTGGTTCATGCGGTTGGAAGCCATCGAGAGATAGCCATCCAGTGCGCTGCTCAACAGATCGCGGTAGGTGTCGATGCTGTCGGTCACGCGGACAATGTGATCATAAACATCCGTCAGATACAGCAGCGTATGATCATCAAAGACGGGCATTTCGCGCCGTAGCATGATATTCAACACATCCCGTGAGGGAGAAACAACACGCCGCAGATTCAATAAATCCTTCTTCAAACCGAAAATATCGGTGATCACTTCATCGCGGAATTTCTCGAAAATTTCCTGCTCAATGAGTTCCACACGATCCGCCAGTTGATCGATGACGGGAAAATAGTTATCGACAATTGCATCCAGCAAGGTATAGGTCAACCCGCCAATACCCTGACCGATCACATTGCGATTTGTTTGCCAGCGGCGTTGGGTATCTGTAATCTCGCCAACAGAGCGTTGATGAACAGTCACGAGGTAGTTTTGTCCGGCGAACATCGCAAGCTGTTGGGCTTGCACTCGTTCTTTCTCGTCTGATTCAACTGTGGAGCGCCCCCATCCAATCGCGTAAAAAACGAAAAAATAGTAACTTTCGTAGCTTTCGATTTTAGGGCGCTGCTGTGCGTGAATAGAATCTTCTATCGAGAGAGGATGAAAGTTGAATTCTTCCCGAAGTATTTCTATTTCTTTGGCGTCTGGTTGTTCGAGGTCGAGCCAAAGGACAACATCTGGTTGCTTCAGCAGTTCGCTGATGTCGCTGATGTTTTCTTCTTTTTGGCAGGTTCCATCTGGTCTGGCAACAATCAAATGGTGCATAATTCCCCTCTTATGATGAGTTTGATAGCTGTTCTAATCCGTCTTTGGCTTCTCGTTGATCCGGGTTCAATTCCAACGCCTTGCGGAAGTTATCCAACGCCTCGGCAGGCTTGTTCTGCTTTTCATAAAGTTGACCTAAATGACTATAAAAAATAGCGCAATCCGGTTTCAAGCGAATTGCTTCATTCAGGTCTGCCAGTGCGCCGTCGAAATTGCCTGTTTCGATATAAATATAACCGCGACTGTTGAATGCCTCGGCGTCTTGCGGATCAAGCCGAATAACTTCCGTAGCATCGGCAATCGCGCCATCATAATCCTTGAGGAGATAACGAACCCTGACCCGGTGGCTAAGTGCGAACCTGAACTCAGGTTTGGCGGTGATGACTTGTGTAAAATCGTCCAGTGCCCCTTCGTATTGTTTTTGCATTTGGTATGCGATCCCGCGATTGTGCCGATAATCTGAATTGCTCGGCTCATATCGGAGTGCTTCGGTTAAATCCAGGATAGCCTTTTCATATTCCTTCTTTTGCAACCAGGCCGTTCCCCGACTGAAATATACATCTGCCAAGACAGTAGGATGGGCGTTTTCTGGTGCAATACGCAGCACTTCATTAGAATCGGCAATTGCTGCATCATAGTTCCCGGCAGCAAGATAAACAGCAGCGCGGGTTACATAGGCAATAGGATGAGTGGCGTCGAGTTCAATTGCGTGTGTTGCATCCTTGAGCGCCTCTTCATAATTATTTGAAAAACGATAGACCATAGCGCGTCCACTATACGGTTGAACCAAAGTTGGGTTCAGGTCAATTGCGGCACTATAATCCGCAATTGCAGCCTGTAGTTCCCTCATAACGCGATAGCCTTCGGCGCGCATATGGTAAAGTTCGGCACGCGGTTTCAGGCGTATTGCCTCCGTAAGATCATTCGCGGCTCCAGCATAGTCGCCAAGCGAAAAGCGCCTGTTTGCGCGCTCGATATATAAATCAGGGTTAAGCGCATTCAACGGCAAGGCAGCCGATAAATCCTCAATTGCACGCACTTGCTCACCAGCCAGTGCCAGTGCAATCGCTCGATTTTCGTAAACTGTCCAGGCTGGTTCAAAGTTCAACTCAAGGGCGCGCGTAAAATCCTGGATTGCCAAATCGTACTTTTTAAGATGAACGTAACTTTGTCCCCGATTGAAATACATCTCCTTTGCTTCAGGGTATAACCGAAGATATTCATTTACGTCCTGAACTGCTTTTTCATGTTGCCCCTGACGTGCATAATACGCGCCGCGTGCGAAATAGACCTCTGCATAGTCTGGTCGAAACCTCAATGCAGATTCAAAGTCGCGGAGCGCCCGTTCATCGTTGCCAGCTTCGAGATAAACATTTCCTCGCTCCATGTATGCTTCGGAAGATGTAGGCAACAGCGTGATTATCTCTTTATAGTAATCCAGCGAAGCGCGCAAATTTCCCTGCTGGCGATAGCAAATTGCCAGACTCCGACGGGCTGCGGTGTTTTTATCATCTATGATCGTGACTTTAGCGAAATCTTCGATAGCGGCATCTAAATTGCCCTTCTGAAAATAGGCTTCGCCGCGCCAGAATAGGAAAAGTGTCGATTTTGGTTTCATCCGTACTGCTTCGGACAAGTCTTCAATTGCCCGCACATAGTTTTTCTTGGATAGCCATGCACAACCGCGCAAATGATAGGCGTCGGGGATGCGCGGTCTTGCGGCGATGACTTCGGTGAAGTCCTCAATAGCGCCGTCGAAATCTTCCCGCTGGAGTCGTTCAATCCCGCGTTCTAAAAATTCCTGAATGCGGTTCATGCTTCAAGGACTCGGTTGTGCTGTTGCAGATGCGGTGTTAATGAAAACATCAAACGCTTCGATAGGTTGTACGCCTGCGATCCGCTGCCCATTGATCTCGAAAATCGGGCGCGTCGTGATGCCGCGTGTACGCTGTTCGGCGTCGGCGTCCTCGATGATCTTTTGCATCTGGCGCGTTTCGATACACATGGCAAATTTTGCCTGATCCAGCCCTTTAACCGTTTCTGCATATTTTTTCATCAACGGGATCATCTGGTCTTCGGCGGTATTCCAGACTTCGCCCTGATTCTGGAACAGGACATCGTGCATTTGCCAACCGTAGCCCTGTCGGGACGCGCACGCGCTGGCCTCGGCGGTGCGGACGCTGCGTTCACCAAAACTCAGGACATAGCGCAACGCAATCCGAATTTTCCCGGTTCGCACATATTTTTCGATCACTTCGGTTTCCGTGTTGGCGAAATATTGCCGACAGTTGGTACACAGAAAATCGGCATAATCGATCATCACCAGACGGGCAGAAGGGTTGCCAAGCGTGTAAAATCCATCCTTGTCAACCGTTTGGGGAATATCCCTGAACGGCACGCCAACGCTGGCGACGCCGGATTGTGTCGGCGCTGGAACAGAGACGTTGTTGCAGGCCGAAAGCAGGAATAACCCGATAAGGAACAGGCTTAATCGCTCTATGAAAACTCTTGTGCGTATCATCGCGTTGGCACTCGTCCTGATTATGATTCTGGGGGTGGCGAACCTTCCGAAAATGATTGTGTCGGGTCAGATTACGGCGACACCTCTCCCCTATCGGCTTGAGGATACCCCGTGTCCGGCTGATTTTGCCAAAGATGCAGATGTAATTTGCAAGTTCCTTGTTGTCCCAGAGGATCGCACGAAGCCAGGCGGACGCCAAATCAAAATCGCGGTTGGGATCGGCAAGGCCAAAGCGCGCACGCCGGAAGCTGATCCGGTTTTCTACGTACACGGCGGCCCCTCCATGAGCAGCCTGTATCGTATCCGGTGGTGGCCTTATTCGACTTTCCGCAATGAGCGCGATGTGATTGTAATGGATCAGCGCGGCACGGGTTTTTCTGAACCATCGCTCGATTGCCCGGAAATGGCGAATATTCCCGCCGAAACACTCATCATGAATCGCACGCTGGACGATGCCGCAAAAATCCATACAACGGCAGCGCTGGCCTGTGCGGATCGGTTGACAAAAGAGGGCATTGATTTAACCCAATATACCAATGCACAGATCGCAGCCGATATAAACGACCTGCGACAGGCGCTTGGCTATGGCAAAATCAATCTATTCGCGTGGTCTGCCGGGACACGCACTGCGCTATATACCATGCGCGACTATCCGCAGATTTTGCGCGCGGTGATTCTGGATTCGGTCTATATGCCGCCGGGGATGGATTACTATACCAACCTCGCGCCGAACGCCGCCAAGACTTTCGAGATACTTTTTCAGGCGTGTAACACCGATAATTCCTGTGTGGTGAAATATGGCGACCTGCGCACCCTGTTTGATAAAACGGTGGATCAGTTGCAGGCAACTCCGGCGCGTTTCAAATTGCTTACGCCAATCAATGGGCGCACCGAAGGGGAAATGAACGGACGGGCGTTCGTCGGGTTGATCTATCGCTTGCTTTATGAAGCGTACCGTATCGGTGCGATTCCCGGTTTGATCGCGGAAATCAGTCAGGGCGATTATTCTGCGCTGCCTTCCCTGATGCAAGCACCCCTGACCGAACCGAAGTTATACAGCGCCGCGATGAATCACTCGGTATATTGCATCGAAACCGCGCCCTATACCGATAAATCAAATTTGTTGAAGAGTTTTGTAGATACCGATAGCCACTATCATGGCTTCTACCATTGGGATTTTGACCCGCTGGCGCTGGTTGACCTCTGCCAGAAATGGCCGCAACCCGCAACACAGGATAACCATCAAATCAGCGCCGTAAAGAGCGATATTCCAACGCTCATTTATGCGGGTACATATGATCCGGCATCTCCGCCTGCCTATGGCAAGTTCGTCGCGGATCAGCTTTCGCACAGCTATTTCTACGAATTTCCGACGATGGGACATTTCACATGGGAATATGGGCGCGATTGTCCCAAGCAAATCGCGCTCGGCTTTCTGAATGCCCCGGAGCGTGCGCCGGATACAAGCTGCATCAAGTCGATGTTGCCCGTCGTTTTCACCGGAACAGCGCTCGATACCGAACCCGGCTCCAATCGTCGCACCGCCCTGATCGCCGGGTTGGTTGGTGCTGGAGCGACGGGCGCGGCGCTCATTTGGTGGGTGGTGCGTCGGGCAAACCGGGACCGCTCAACCCAACAGACATCGTAGCCATCACGAACTGGCCGAGCCACGTTGCGAGTTGTTCGGCGCTGCACGTATCGCCATTTTCGACCCACCACATCAGCGCCCCGATACTCGCGCACGAGATGTAATTCAGCTTCAAATCGGTAGGGGGTGCGTTGGGGGTTGTCTTTGCGAGGGTGTTTTCCAGCGCGGTACGAAAGCGCCGCGCCGTGTTCTGGCGGAATTGCTCGGTGAATGCGGGATCGCCTTTCTGACCCAGCATCACCCGGTAGAACGCGCCAAATTGCTGCACATGCTTGAGCAAGGCGATCAACCCGGCGGAAGGACCGTGCATCACCAAGCCAGTGTTTTCCGAAGTCGAATCATATTCCGACATCATCGCATTCACGTCTGCCATATATTGATCCAGCAATTCATATTTATCCAGATAGTGACGATAGAACGTGGATCGGTTGACCATCGCCCGTTCGGTAATGTCGCGCACGGTGACAGCGGCAAAGCCCTTTTCAATGGTCAACGCAATCAAGGCTTCCTGGAGTGTTTTGCGCGTGCGCCGTACCCGTAAATCCTCTGTTTGATCTGTTTTTTCCATTTTTGCACCAATATCCGAACAAGTGTTGCATATACAGCATACAGCAATTCTTTGTTGGTTGACCAAATATTCTATTCGACCTTAAGATACCTATGCAACAGGGTGATGTATATCTTCAGGAGAAACGTAAACAATGGCT
Source organism: uncultured Anaerolineaceae bacterium (assembly GCA_964432445.1). GTDB lineage: Bacteria > Chloroflexota > Anaerolineae > Aggregatilineales > UBA2796 > JBBRMW01. The sequence continues at coordinate 20,860 of CAYSOC010000031.1, read as the reverse complement.
TCTATCAGTCGTACTGATCTGGTGCAAAACTTACGAAATCAGGTTACAGGCAGTGTCCTCACAGCCGATGATCCCGGTTACGATCAAACGCGGCGTGGGTGGAGTCTCACGGTCAACCATTACCCAACCGTGATTGTCGTTGCCAGAACCGTGAACGATGTGATTGCGGGCGTCCGGTTCGCCGCCGAAGCGGGACTTGGCGTATCCATTCAATCTACCGGACACGGGATTCAACAACCCGCCGATGACGCGCTGCTTATCATCACCTCGCCGATGACCGCTGTCCAAGTCGATGCTGAGAAACACACTGCAAAGGCCGAAGCAGGCGCGATGTGGAAACACGTGGTAGTGGCGGGCGCACCGTTCGGGCTTGCACCGTTGCTGGGTTCCGCGCCTCATGTCGGCGTGATGGGCTATACACTTGGCGGTGGTATCGGTTGGCTGGCACGGCGCTACGGTCTCGCGGTAGATAGCGTGATTGCGCTTGATATTGTGACGCCGGATGGGACGCTGCGTCACGCCAGCGCGACAGAAAATAGCGATCTCTTCTGGGGTGTGCGTGGCGGTGGCGGTAATTTCGGCGTCGTCACCTCTATCGAGTTCAAGCTATATCCGGTAGCGTCGATTTATGGCGGTCAATTGATGTATCCGGGCGAGAGTGCAAGAGATGTACTGCGCTTCTTCCGCGATTGGATCAAGACTGTTCCCGACGAATTGACCTCCTCGATGTCGGTCATGAACATCCCGAATTTCCCGACTATACCGGAAGCCATGCGCGGCAAGCAGATGGTGCTGGTACAGGCTGTCTATACCGGAGATGCCAACGAGGGTGCAGCACAAATCCAGAAGTGGATCGACTGGCGCGCACCGATGCAGAACACCTTCCACACGATGCCATTCACGGAAATCGGGACGGTCAGCAACGACCCGGTTGAACCCGCGCCGGGGTATGGCACAATGGAAACGCTGGAAGATTTCAGCGACGAAGCTATCGAGGTTATCCTGCGCCACGTTCTGAAACCGGGTTCACCAATCATGCGCGCCGAACTGCGGCATCTTGGCGGCGCGATCAGCCGCGTTGATCCATCGACAAACGCTTTCAGCAACCGCGATGCACAGCTTTTCCTTATCGTTGGCGGGATAGCGCCAACACCAGAGGTCAAGAACATCATGAAAGCAGCCTTCCAGGAGTTGCGACAGGATATGAAGCCATATATCCGGGGGAGTGTCTATCAGAACTTCATGGGCGCAGGTGAGGCAACCAATCGCGGTAAAGATGGCTATTCACCGGAAACCTACCAGCGCCTGGTCGCACTCAAGGCGAAATACGATCCGCAAAACCTGTTCCGTTACAGCTATCAGCTTGTCCCGGCGAACTAACCCCACTCCCTTAATCTCTCCCTGCCAGCAACTTTCGTACAGATTACCGAATAATTTGTAGAAACCTGTGCCGGGTGGTACGATGTGCCATCCGGTGCAGTTTAGTAGGCAAGCTGGAATCGCCCTGCTGATTTTTATCTTTTTTCCATAAAGGTTATTTACAGGTGGCAGATTTACCCGACCCGCAATCTTCCAACCATACCCCCGGCACAGTAGCCCTGCCTTCATTCATGGAACGTCTCAGCGTTCGCGCCGCCAGCCTGCCCTGGTGGATTATCATCCTGATCACCATGCTCGTCGTTGCGTTCTATGGCATTGCCACCACAGACATTTACCAGCGCGCAGTTACCTTCATCACTGGCAACCCGCAACTGATCACCAACGATTTTGTGCGCGTGACCTATCGCGTCAACCTGGATGGCAATGTGCAGCGCGTCGCCGGGACCTTGATCAACCGCAACGGGGATCAACTGACAGTACGCACCATTGATCCGCAGAGAATAACCATCGCAAAAAACCTGGCAACGGTGAATCGCGGGCCAGAAGAAGCGTGTATCCCGGATGCGACAAACGTCTGCCGTAAGTTGCCACTCGTTACTGCATCGGTTGCAGCCCGCACTATCGAGGGTGCTTTTTATACAGAAACGGCAACGGAATATCGTATTCAACTCGGTAGCGGCGAAATCGTCAGTGTCCTGAAAGTCGATACCCGCAGCACGCGCCAGTTGAACCCGCCCGATTGCAGCCCGGATATTGCCGGAAGCTGCCGAATCACTGTTACAGTCCCCCCGGTGGAACTCAAGGGCGTTTTGGTAAATGAAGCCGGGCAAACCTATGTCATCGAGACGGTTTCCCCGCAATTCGTCACGTTCAATAGAAATCAGATCACGGAAGTGATCAGCGAACGGGCGGGTGTCTGCGCGCTGAATAACGTCGCAAGCTGTCAGGATGGAATTTTCCTCTCCGGCTTTCTGGCAGTTTCGGCCTATGTCCTGGCGCTGACGCTGGGGCTGGTTCTGGCATTGATGCGAATTTCCGCGAACCCGATTTTGCGCAATGTCGCAACGCTTTATGTAGAAGTGGTGCGCGGTATACCGATTCTGGTAATCCTGTTTATTTTCTACTTTGGCGTCGGACCAGCGTTGCGTGACGGGTTGGGTATTCCGCAGCCGGAATGGTTGCGTGCTGTGCTTGGTCTCGGCATCGCCTATGCGTCATTCCTTGCGGAAATCTTCCGCGCAGGCATCCAGAGCATCAACCGGGGACAGATGGAAGCTGCCCGCAGCCTCGGTATGTCCTATCCGCAAGCAATGGTAAATGTGATTCTGCCCCAGGCGATCCGGGTTGTTCTGCCGCCGTTGGGAAACGACTTTATCGCCATGCTGAAAGATACCTCGCTGGTTACGGCGATTTCGCTGGCAGAAATGTCGTATCTGGCGCAACAGTTCAACGGGCAAACGTTGCGCCCGTTTCCATCGTTTATCACATTGGCTGTTGTCTACCTGATGATGACGCTGATTCTCTCGTTTATTGTCCGTACCATTGAGCATCGTGTAAAGCTGCCGGGGTGAGCCATGCTTGCAGAAGTATCCAATTCAGCCGAGCCGATCATAAAGGCGCGGGACGTTCAAAAGCATTTTCGCACAACACGCGGCGTCGTTCATGCGTTGCGCGGCGTCTCGCTTGATATTTATAAAGGTGAGGTGGTAACGATCATCGGGCCAAGCGGGTCGGGTAAATCCACCCTGTTGCGCTGTTTGAATCGGCTGGAGACGTTTGAATCGGGCAGTATCGTGGTCGATGACATTCCGCTGGATTCAGCACAGAACATCAACAAAGTACGTACCGAAGTCGGGATGGTCTTTCAGAGCTTCAATCTGTTTCCCGACAGATCAGTGATCGATAACATCATGCTGGCACAGCGCATCGTTCGTAAACGCGACAAGCGAACAGCGCGCGAAAAGGGAATGCACCTGCTCGGCAAGGTCGGTATCCCGGAAAAATGCGATGCCTTTCCGGGGCAGCTTTCCGGTGGACAGCAGCAGCGCGTGGCGATTGCGCGGGCGCTGGCGATGGACCCGAAAATCATGCTTTTTGATGAGCCAACCAGCGCCCTCGACCCGGAAATGATCAGCGAAGTTCTGGATGTGATGGTTGACCTTGCCCGCGAAGGCATGACGATGGTCGCTGTCACGCACGAAATGGGGTTTGCCCGCAATGCCGCCCACCGAACGATCTTCATGGATCAAGGCCAGATCATCGAAGAAGGTAAGCCCGACGCGATTTTCTCTGCTCCAAAAACTGATCGGATGCGTCAATTTCTCGGCAAGATACTTAAAGGGTAAACAATGGCGGTTATCACTCCTTATGACAATAAAATCGGCGTATGGATGGTACACGGCAGAGATGTCGGTGAGGCCACGATTGATGACATTGGGAAGACACTGCTAACTTATGCGCCAGCCATCAACGCGATGTGGGTCAAAACCAGCGATGGCTCCGATTGGATGTCTACCTATGACAGCAAGCCTTCGATGTGGATTGATGGTGTCGGTGCGGTGGACAAATGGGTTAATACCTTGCAACGCTATGGTGTCGAGTTCCATGCGTGGTGCGTCCCGCGTGGCATCGATCTTGTGCCGGAGACAGACAAGATTATTCAGGTTTGCCAGCGTCCCGGCGTGCGCTCAATGGTGCTGGACGTTGAACCCTATAACGGCTTCTGGAAGGGCGGCAAAGATATGATCCGCCCCTATATGTTACGGATTCGGAGCAATATCCCCGGCTCGTTCCATATCGGTATGAGCGTCGATTCCCGTAAATCACACTACAACGAGATTTTCCCGGCGGAATGGTTCCCGTTCGTGGATAGTATCCATCCACAAGTTTATTGGCCTACCTTCCAGAACTCGCCGCAAAAAGCGCTTGCCGATGCCTATGATGCCTGGGGTAAGTATGGCAAACCGATTATCCCGGTATTATACGGCTTCAACTGCCCAACAGCAGAAATCGACACAGCGCGCACATTGGCAATCACGCAATACAGAGCGCCCGGAGTGAGTTATTGGGCATTCGGACACATTGGCGCGACGCACTTTGTCCCGATCAACAACTCGATGGAAAACAAACCGATTGCGTCTCCACCCGGCGCGAACGGTTCGCCCGTCCAGACTGGCACGCCGATCACTGTCACTGCGAGTTCCCCGAATTACAAAGATGGCGTCTATGATCCAGCGCGCGCCAGTTTCGGGACGTATAGCGGCGCAAACGGCATCGGGAAATATCGCCCGGTGGATCAGGGTGTAGCAAATGCGTGGGCGATGTGGAATCCGAAGATCACAACGGCGGGCTGGTATCGCATCGAAGCATATGTCGCGGCGCGTCCCAAACCTGCTGGAAACGCTCGTTACCGAATTCGCGGGATCAAGGATCGCCCGGAAGAATATCTGGTCACGGTGGCACAATCTGCCGTTTCCAACGGCTGGATCACGCTTGGTACGTTCTACATTGAGACAACGCGCCCAAACCCCGGTATGGTGACGCTCACCGACTGGACGTTTGAATTAGGCCGCGAAGTCATCTTTGATGCGATCCGCTGGACGCCTGTCAGCGCTTCGACGCAAACGAAAATGGTCAATGTGCCATACCGTTCGCAAGAAGACCCGGATGCACGCCGTTTCCGCAACGACTGCGGCCCCGCCTGCATCGCCATGTATATCGACTATCTGCGGCAGCGGCGCGGACAACCACCCTTGAATGTCTCGATCAACGATCTGGCGGCGCAGACATCGCTGGCGCAGGTCGACGATGGCCTGACAACCAGCGAACTTGTTACGCTCGCGGCAAGATATAGCGTAACGCTCACTCAAAATAACAACCTGACCATCGAAAACATCATGCAGGAAGTGTGGAATGAACGCCCGCCGCTGATGTTGATCAAATATAGTGAACTGCTGGAACGCCAGAATCAGGCCGACAGGATCGGGCATTTTGTGATTGTTGTTGGCTATGATCAGAATAACTTCTATCTGAATGATCCCGATTGGTGGAATCAATCGCCCTATACCCGCGAGATGGGACATAACTGGCGCGTCCCGATTTCACAATTTCGGAGCGCGATCCAGTTGGCATCCTCACCTACGCACGGGCTGAAACTGACGCTCTAGGCACACTATTTTGACTGCCTTGATAGCCCACCAACAAGGCAGTCACTTTTATAGAACCTCAAATCCCTGATCCCAAAAGCCATCATTCGATTTTGATATAACACGATCACCAAGATGGGCTTCACGCCCATGAGAATGGCGTATTATGCGAATAAATTGTCGCATTATGCTAATGATCAATATTGTGATCCCCTTATACTGTTTTATAGCCAATATTTATCAATCCTGCCTCTCATTCGAGAATCCTGCGATCCTTTTGGCTGGAATAACCTTTTGTGGCGACTAAATCATGGATGTTTCCAATGCACAGTGCTGCTGGTTTTAACCATTGAATTTGATAGAAATCGGCGAACCAACAGGTTTCGGTTTGCGGGATTGATCTTATATTTCACTGTGAGATAACACACCCATTTTTCATCGAGGTGTTCATATTGTCAAAACATATCGCTAGTCAGCCTCTGCAAAATGCTGACACCCACAATCTAACCCAAAACGAAAATTCCAGTGCAACTCAATCAACTTTCCAAAGTTCATCGCAGCAAAAACAATCCTCCCTCACAACGGCAAGCGAAGTATTGAGATTGCAGCGTACTATCGGGAATCAGGCTGTGCAACGAATGCTTGCATCCCGAAAGCAGGGATTAATACAACGCGCCCCACCTGCTGCATTGGCGAACGTTCCACCCCATGCAGTAGGCGTAGGAGCAGCCGTTCCTGATCCGCAGAGTCATATACCAATCGTACAGGCAAATGAAGTTCGACACACAACCAATGGCGGACGTGCGCTTACCCACTACGCAGCGCCAGACGGAACACCCGTTTTGGGCTACCCTTTTCTTGCCGCAACCAATCAGACGAACGGTGGCGGCCAGCCATATAACGGCGTTCGTTTTCACCTCCTCAACGGAGCAACTGCTGGCCCTTCTCAATCGACCAATCTTGTCCCAACACCAGCCACAGCCAATCTAAATGGGGCATGGACAGCTTTTGAAAATACACTGAAAAATCTTTATACAACCGATGCGATTCATGTTGAAGTAGAAGTTACAAACTGGCACGCTGCCAACGCTGTCGCCAATACCCCGGCAAACCAAAACCTGCGTCAGAATTTGCCATTCTATCCACAGGCAATTCAAGCACGGCTATGGCAGTGGGACAATACACTTGCACCACCGCGATACGAACCTGTGCCCGGAGCCAATCCGGTGAATTTGCAAATCCCCACGTTGCCGAGTGCTAACGCCCATATCGCTTATATTTCGCAGGCGTCCGCGGATTTTCTGCAAAGCAATTTCAATATACCCAGAGCAATAGCGGAACACCTTGTAAACGCACACGCTTATCTAAATACAGCACAGGCTCAGACTGCCGAAGATGGATATGATGTACTTGGGGATGCGATTGGTAGAAACCAGGGCGGGGTACTCCAAAATCAAAGGGCTTTTAAGCAACTTAAAACAGCATGGCCAAATATCCAATGGTATTTAACAAAGACTAGTCCGCCAGTCCTGCGAATTGGACCGCAGGCACAGGCGGCTCTGCGAGGCAGTTACAGACCGAGGGTTGACTATTGAGTTCGCGCAATACTGGAGGCATTTTATAGTTGCTCATCCAGCTGCATGAACCTGTTGGAACCAGTCTAGGCCGTGACAAGCACAGTGATCGGATCGCCCACCCTGACTTTGCCGGACTTGAGAACGCGGCATAGCACACCAACGCGATCAATCACCGATTCCGGCATTCGTTCATCCAGCGGCGTGAGTTGTTCGCAGGGTTCGCGCAAGCTACCAATCTCGATCACTGCGTCTGAACCGAGTTGTACATGCGAACCTTTCTTCAAAGTGCGCAGGTCGATTCCACCGAGAACGATTTGTTCTCCGAGCGAGCCGGGATCGACAGGATAACCTTCGCGTTCTAGTTCCGCCAGCGTAATATCATCCATCACGTTGAGTTGACGTTTGGGATGTCCGCCCTTGCGATCCCCTTCGATACCATAATTTTCGATCAGATTTGCTTCCTGCAACGCCACCCGGATATAGGCGGCGTCCGGCGGCATTGCGTTCACACCCTGCGGTTTATAAACAATACTTTTTATTGAGGCCATTTATCGCTCCTGATAAGTCTATTACGCTGTGTACGATGCCAATCTTACGCTCTCTTCTATCCCGAACCGGGCGTACTCGGCGGAATGGTTGGTAAGGGTGTCGGTGGCGTTGTCGCCGCGATAACCGGGAATGAGGTGGCCGTCACCGGAGCAGCAACGCCACCGTCGCCAGCAGGGATACCGCCCGCTGCTGTGGTCGTTGTAGCGGAAGGAGTTTCCGTGACGGTTGGACTCGGAACGATTGTTGGCACAAACTCCGTGACCGTTGGCGAAGGTGTCAGGGTTTCCGTCGGCGGTGGTGTAAATGTCGGTATATCAAGCTGCACCGGGGTGATCGTTGGCGCGGGGGTGTGCGTCAGGGTTGCGGTAGGTGTTTTGGTCGGACCAGCGATAATCGGGGGCAGGATAAGCGCCGCCATAACCACCGCTATAAATAGTAGCAGACCACCCCCCCCCAGCAATGCCCAGGGAAACCACGATGGAAAGCCACCGCTTTCGACATAAACCCCCGAAATGGGAACCTGAAACCCGCTGGCGTCGCGCGCCTGCGCAATAATGTCAAAACGATATTCGCCACGCCCACTGAAAAGTTTTTTCTGTCTGGAATGAACCGAACCGTGAATGGTGCGTTTTTCGCCAGCCGTCAGGGTCACTGTCGCTGGTTGTATATCGAACTCGAAACGCTTTTGCGGGTCTGCACCGATGAATGCCAGCGGTAGCGTGCCATTGCCCTGATTCTGCGTATAAATCTCAAACGATTGCCCGTCGCTGACGCGCGGCGTCCCCATCACCATCCCGAAACCGCTGTAGGAGCGCAGGTTGACCTGTAGTGGAACGTGCATAGCCGATTCCGGGTGTTCTTGCGATAACACCTTGACGTGCGATTTATAAGTACCGGGGGCGCTATCCGGGCGACGGGTCGGCTTGATGTTCAGCATCACCGTTGTGGTTTGCCCCGGCGGGAGGTCGATTTCGAGCCGATCCAGCCGTGTCCATTCCTTCGGCAAGCCTTCGATTTGCACCGAATAGGTGTCGGGCAAGCTACCCGTGTTGCGAATTTTGATCGTCGTCTGGATGTGTGCGCCGGGGGTAACAGTCAGTTCGCTGTCTTCAAGATCGACTGTATAGGTGGCCTCGACGGTTTCGATACGCTGTGCTTCGGAGGTCGGAATATCCGCCTGCATATTGGTGTGAAAGACGATGCGCGCGTCGCCCGCCTGAATTTCTTCCCCTTCGCGCAGAGGGTGCGGCTTATCCGAGGCGATTTTCACGCCATCGACATAGGTTCCGTTTTGTGATTCCTTATCAAGTAAATAGACGGCTTCACCACGTAATTCGATGACGAAATGATAGCGAGACACCCCCGCTATATCGAGAACAATATCATTTCCCGGCTGGCGTCCTACTCCTACCGTTGGCTTATCCAACGGGAAAGTGTCGATTGGCCCTTCGGGGCGGTAAACGTCGATTCGTCCGTATGCACCCACAGCAGCGTTGCTCCTTCTGGCACGGCTCATTATGGCGCAAAATGATTTTCACGGCAAACGAACGGCTGAGTCAATGTGAGCGAACCACAGGCATATAGATAGCCAGGTACAGAATCAGCGAGAGTTTAGCTATTTGGCATTCAGCGATTCAGCGATTGCTTTTAAATCCTTCCGGCATTGAAGGGGCAACATGGTCACGTCTGTTTTATCCAGATTTTTCAAAACCTGATTCAGATTTCTTGTAACCAGACTATCTCTAAGATCAAAGTAGGATTGTCCCGATTTTTGTAAGGTGCATTTATCCAGAATATATTGCAGTTTTGGAAAAGATGGATTTGGTGCGAGAAAATGAACACCAATTTGGTTTGCAGATTCCGAAGGGTTGATCACGCCCCCGAAAACAACACGCCCTCCATACGGACTCCAGTCAATATAACGTCGATACCGCGTTCCTCCTCGTTCGGATGTGAAAGGGTATGTTACAAATTTTCCCGTAGTAATCTCCCAGACCGTCAATTCTGATGTGCTGACAGAAGCCAATTCTGTTCCGTCATGATTCCAGGCCAAACCCGTTTGAATTTTTGAAACACTCCACTCTTTCACCTGAGTTCTGGACAATGTATCAAATACACGAACCCTGTATATATCAATAGTCGAGCTACCTTGATATTCGTACCACGCTGTTGAGGCTGCGACGAAACTATCGTCACTGCTCCATGCAATCTCAATATTCTGCGGCAATCCGTATCCAAGTTGAAATGTAGAAATAGAAGGTTCCGGGCTGGCAACAAGAATCGAAGCGTAACTCGCAAATCCTATTGCCAGTGATTTATTTGCCCACGCAAAAGATGTACCTCCGCCAGAAATAATTTTTACCTGTTTAAACTGATTCTTCGCGTCCCACAGGTATGCCACAGTTCCCTCCAATTCAGCATCCATCGTTGCAAGGAACGCCCCGTCATAGCTCCATCCGATTGTAATCTGATTGCGATGTGGATGCGTCCAATCTGCTATTTTTGCTCCTGTCTCTGCATTCCAGACATAGATGTGTCCGCTGTTGGCATAGGCCGCAAACAGCTTGCTGTCAGAACTCCACGCGATAGCATCCGTCAAACCATTAACATTCCAGCGAAAGAGTAGCGATTCATTGGCAGCATCCACAAGCTGAACCAAGCCATTTGATGGGTCACCAGCTATTCCGCCAGAAGCAGCAATCTTCGTTCCATCAGGACTCCAGCGAACAGAATTAATGTCTATGGTCTGCGGCGATTGAGTAGTTACAAAACCTGATGAACCAGAGAGAGCCGATATAAGCCCAATCAAAGCCATTTGCAGGAAAAATTTCAATAGCTGATTCATTGTCGTAGCCCGCTGTTTTTCTCTCAATAATCACAAAAATGATTTTCACGGCAACTGAACGGCTGAGTCAATTCCTACTAACCGTATGGTAGTATTAAATGATTTTCACGCCCCGTCGCACACGTTATAATATCACCCTATGATAACCACCAACGATCCCCAAACCATTGTCAATCGCTATACGCTCGAATTTCCCATCGGTGACGGTGGCATGGGAGTGGTTTACCGTGCCGAAGACCGCCTGACGGGGCAACTGGTGGCACTGAAGCGCGTCACCGCAGACCGCGACAAACTGCACTTCAATCGCACCAACAGCACCAACGATTTCCGGTTGGCGCTGGCGAAAGAATTTCACACGCTGGCAAGTCTGCGTCACCCGAACATCATCAGCGTGCTGGACTATGGTTTTGATGCGCAGCGCCAGCCCTTCTACACGATGGAACTGATCGAAGGTGCGCAGAATATTCTCGAATATGGCGCGGATAAATCGCTGCTGCGCAAGATTGAATTGATCGGCGAAATGCTCCTCGCGCTGGCCTATCTGCACCGTCGGGGCATCATCCACCGCGATTTGAAGCCGGATAACGTCCTGATTCAGAACGGCGTGGTGAAAGTTGTCGATTTCGGGCTTGCCGTTCACCGTGACAATGCGAGTGTGACAGGGGATACCGCCGGGACACTGGCGTATATGTCGCCGGAACTGTTTCAGGGCGGGAATGTCAGCGAACAAAGCGATCTGTTTGCGGTGGGGATCATCTCCTGTGAATTGCTCTGCGGACAAGCCCCGTTTACAGGAAAGAGCGCCGTTGAGGTGGTTACCTCAATCCTGAACGATGCGCCGAAGATTGATAAGGCTATCCCGGCTCCGATACGCGCTGTTCTGGAAAAAGCGCTCGAAAAGAAACCATCGCACCGTTACAACGATGCCTATGCGGTGCTGGACGATCTGAGCGCTGCCTCTGGCCTCAGCCTGACGCGCGAGAGCGACACCCTGCGCGAGAGTTTCCTGCAAGGTGCGCCGTTTGTAGGTCGCCAGCCGGAATTGCAAAAACTCGCGGCGGCGCTTGATCAGGCCGTCACCGGACATGGCAGCGCATGGTTGATTGGCGGCGAAAGCGGCGTAGGCAAATCGCGGCTGGTCGATGAACTCCGTATTCGCGGGCTGGTGAACGGTATGCTGGTGCTGCATGGGCAGGCGATTCAGGAGACAAACTCCGCAGACCGACTCTGGGCGCAGCCAATCCGACGCCTCATCCTGAATGTTCAACTCACCGATGGCGAAGCGTCGTTATTCAAGAAACTCGTTCCCGATACCGAAAAGCTGATTGGGCATTCTCTACCAGATGCACCAGAAGCCGACGAGAACACACGCCAACGCCTGATCAGCACAGTGATGGAATTGTTCAAACGCTCCGGCCCAATCCTGCTCATTCTGGAAGATTTGCAATGGGCAGCGGGTACGCATGAATTGCTGCGCCAGCTTTCCGAAGCGGCAGCCGATTTTCCCTGGCTGATCCTTGTGACCTATCGGGATGACGAAAGCCCGGATTTGCCCACAATGCTCCGCGCGATGCAAACGATGAAACTGGAACGGCTCGACACCAGCGAAATCGCCGCCCTGACCGAATCCATGATCGGGAGGACGGAAAGTCAGGCGGATATTGTCGATTTGCTGGCGCGCGAAACCGAAGGAAACGTCTTTTTCATCATCGAGACGGTGCGTATCCTCGCGGAGCAATCGGGACGCCTGCGCGACATTGCCGGTATGACGCTCCCGGAGCGCGTCTTTTCTGGCGGCATGATGCAGGTGGTACGGACGCGGTTGGCGCGCGTCCCGGCAAACGCCCAACCCTTATTGAAGCTGGCAGCAGTCGCAGGCCGTGCGATTGATCTGCCGCTGCTCTCCGAAGTGATGCGCGCCGAATCCTTCCCGATGAAAATGGACGACTGGCTGACGACCTGTTCCGGTGCGGCGGTGCTGGAAATCCACGATGATCGCTGGCGCTTCACGCACGACAAAATCCGCGAGACGATTCTGCACGACCTGAGCGCTGTTGAGCGTCCACCACTGCACAAGATGATCGCTATGCAGATGGAACGGCGCTATGCAGGGCAGCGCGATTATGCCGCCTCGCTGGTCTATCACTGGCGCAAGGCCGAAAACATCCAGAAGGAATTGCTGTATTTGCCGACAGCGGCGCACTTCGCGCTGCAAGCGGGCAATCACATCCAGGCGGCAGAATATTTTGAACGCACGCGGGAACTATTGGCGCGAACCGGAGAAGAACGCCCGCTCGATTGGCTCTCCTTCCTGTATATGGTTGGCGGTTGGGCCTATCTTTCGATTGGCGCTATTCCGCGCGCAAAGGAGTTCTTCGCCCAACAACTGGACTTCGCTCAACGTGCAGGCAATATGGTTGATGTTGCCGATGCCTATAACAACCTCGGTACGGCACACTGGCATGTGAATGAATACACCGAAGCATTGCGATTTGCCCACGAAGCCGAAGGCATCGCACGCGAACAGGACAATGTGGCAGGGATCGGGCGCGCACTCAACCAGATTTCCTATGTATTGCGTGTCACGGGCGATTATCACGGCGCGCGGCAATCTGCCCTCGAAGCGCTGGACGCTCATACACAGATGGGCAACCTGTACGGCATGGCAGAGGCACACAACAACGTTGGCCTGAGCGCGCAGCTTTCTGGCGATTTTCCTGAAGCGCTGCATCGGTTTCAGGAAAGCCTGCGCCTGAATCGGCTGATCGGTTTCAACAACAACCTGCCCTATACCCTGAACAATCTGGCGATCATCGCTTCGACTATCGGGGATTACAGAAAAGCGCGCGAATACCTTATGGAGTGTCTGGATATTGCCCGGCGTTCCAACAATCTGCGGATACAAATCAATTCGCTGGCGAATCTGGGTAATATTACACTGCGCGAGGGCGACCCGGAACGCGCAGAGGAATATCTACAGGATGCGATTGCCGAGGCGCGTAAAACCAACAATGTGCGTATGATTGCATGGGGGTTGGAGCGCCTCGGCGCGGCATATCTGGCACAGCGGCGCTATGAAGAAGCGTCCGAAACGCTCAACGAGAGTATGCAGGTTGCCGATAATTCCGGCGAGGGCTGGCTGATCGCCAACAGTCAGGCAGGGCTGGCAGCGTTTGCCATACACGAAGGCGATCTTATTGAAGCCCGCAGGATGTTGCAAAATGCGCTTTCGATCAACTGGGGGCTGCACGCTGTCCCAACCGTCCTGGTGAATCTGGCGATGTTTACCGAACTGGCGTGGAATCTGGACGAAGCAGAGCAGGCGGCGCAACTGGTCGGACTGATCGAAGCGCAACCAAACCTCAATTCCGAGGCGCGCGAAGCCCTTGCCGCGATCAAGCCGCATCTGGAACGAGCGCTCCCCAGCGTGTTATTCCAGCGGGAGAAGGATATGGGCGCAAAGCGGGCGCTAGGGGATGTGGTCGCGGAATTGATTCGGGAGGGATAAAAATGGAAATTACACAATGGTTTAAAGACGTTGAGGCACAGTTACAAAAACTTCTCAAGGTCAAATCTCCAATCTTTCATGAGAACGTAATTCTGCCACCCGGCAAACCAGAAGATATTGAGAAATTGATTGCCGCAGTAAAAGAGCCTATACCCGCGCAGATATTGGAATTCTACACCTATTGTAGTGGGTTAGAACTTGGCGACATAAATAATGGGTATTGGTTTCATTCGATTTCAGATATCCTGCTTAGCATGGAACGTGATGTCCCGACCAAAATCGCAGGACCTGATGGAATATACAATATATTGGTTTTCGCCAGGGATGGTGGTGGAAATTATCTTGCCACTCGCTTAGGAGATTCAGAAGAAATAATATATCTTGGGCAGGGAATGGTCATCGGCTATGTTTTCGACGGGGTGTTTACGCCTGTTCTCCACCTTGCGGACAACTTTCACGACTTTCTGCTACGTCTGCTCAGAGATATAGAAGCAGAAGTGGAAAATACGCCGGATTACGAGTTTATGGACAATGATTTAAATCCCGGCGCTTCTTTTTAGCGTGGTTTTTAAGGCTTGCCCGCAAACAAACGCAAATGGTATCTCAACCAACCGTTAAGATGAACACCCTAGAGATTACCCTGACGGACGCCCAGAAGGGCATCCCTACAGAATACGTTTTTTGATGTAGGGACGTGCATTTACACGTCCGCTGCTCACCACCTGACGACACTCATTTACCGTCATTGGTCGACAAACCTTTCACTGCCGGGATTTGTTATCAAATTTGCCTGCGTGACTTTTCAAAAAATCCTCATATACTATATTCATCGCTAATTTGAAATAGCTCCGACTGTTGATACCAGTCGAGAGCCAGTATGCACCTTTCTTCAGGAGGAGCAATGCCTACCTATTCTACGTCCTTACCTGTTTCTTTCAATGCCGATGATCAGCGCCCACTCCCCGAACTAATCGCACTCGGCAACCCCGACCCCGCCGATGGCTGGTCTGCATTCCCGCTTCAATTTCATGATGTCGAAGGTATCCGTTATTATGCTGTGCAGGATTGGATTCTTGGTGTAGCGCAAACGGATAACGCCCGTACCTTTTGGGACAAAATGAAAAATCGTCTCAAGAGGGCAAAAATTCAACTGTCCCCACCATGTCTACAGTTGCCCTATCTTGCCACCAATAATAAGCGTTACAAACTGGATTTTGCCGCCGCCGAAGCGCTCTATGTCATCACGCAACGCATGGATGCAAACACAGGTGTTCGGGATCGTGTCCTGCGCTATCTGGCGTTTGCCGGTGTGCTGGTGGATGATGCGCGGCTCGACCCCGCCAGCGTCCTCGGCAAAGCGTTCGGCTCTAACCCGGATTTGATGCTTGAAGCAGCGATTGAAACCTATCGCGCACAGGGCAAATCAGATGCGTGGATCGCCAGTCGCTTGCTCGGCGTCCAGACCCGAAAAATCTTTACATCGGCGTTTCAGAAGGCACTCCGCAACAAACCCGGCTCGTATCAATATGCGCAAATCACCGATACCCTGCGGATCGGCGTGTGGCGGCGCGATACTGCCACCATTCGCAAGGAATTGAACCTGAGCGCTACCGCCAATGTCCGCGATAATATGTCGGTGTTGGCCTTGAACTACGAAATGCTGGCGGAAAACCTCTCAGCGATGGCGCTGGATCAGCAACAGGATTTGGAATATAACGAGGCACGTAACATCGTGCGCGATGAATCGACCTTCGTTGGGGATCAGGCGGCGCAAGCCAGCAAGCGGCTTGGCATCGACCTTGTAACGAACAAACCGCTGCTCAAGAAGGGCGGTTCCTGAGTGACTGTTTGAAAAGCATTGACCCCTATCCCCGACCCTTTCCCCGCTGGCAGGGAAAGGGAGCCAAGCCGCATGTTTGGAAGTCCCTCCTCGCTGGCGGGGAGGGATTTAGGGTGGGGTCAACGTCTGGTGCGACGCTTAAATCAGTCTGCGGACAGGCCTTTTAGTGCGGCCTATCGAATGAACTGGAACCATTGCAGGTTGACGAAATCCGCTGGTTGTCCACTGACGAACTTCACATAGACGCGGTGTGTACCCGTCACGTTGATCGAATTGGCGGGGGTGGTCGTCCACGCCTGCCAGCCGCCTGTGCTGGCGAGGGCGAAATCACCCAGTTTTGTACCGCCAGCGGCAGTGGTCAACCCGTCGATCCAGTATTCGATGAGGCCACTGACGCCACCCGCTGCGCCGGACGCGATCCGTGAATCGACACGGAAAACGCCGCCTGTACCGAAGTTCACGTTATCGAAGACCAGATAGTCGCCATTGGACAGGTTGGTGGCATTCTGACCGCCTTCGCTGCACGCCTGGAAGTTGACACCGCTGGCAGAGGTGCGATTCTCGGCGCGTACCTGTGCATAGGGATTCACGCTGCTGGATGGGGTAGGTGTGTTTGTCGGCGTATTCGTCCGGGTAGGCGTGTTGGTGCGCGTCGGCGTGTTCGATGGAGTGTAGGTGCGTGTCGCTGTCGCGGTTGGCGCGGGCGTTGTAACGACTACCGTTGCTGTGTTGGACAGGAACTGGAACCATTGCAGGTTGACAAAATCGGCTGGCTGTCCGCTGACAAACTTCACGTAGACGCGGTGAACACCGGACGTATTGATTGCGCCCGCCGGGGTGGTTGTCCAGGTCTGCCAACCGCCTGTACTGGCGAGGGCGAAATCGCCAAGTTTCGTACCGCCTGCGGCTGTGGTCAATCCATCGATCCAGTATTCGATGATCCCGCTGATACCACCTGCCGCGCCGGATGCTATCCGCGAGTTGACCTGATAGACGCCACCTGTGCCGAAGTTCACATTGTCAAAGACGAGATAATCGCCATTGGCAAGATTGGTCGCATTCTGACCGCCTTCGCTGCACGCCTGGAAGTTGACACCGCTGGCGGAGGTGCGGCTCTCGGCGCGAATCTGCGTATAGGCGTTGAATCCGCCAATGAATGTTGTTGCCGTTGCAGTGGGGCTGGTGGTTGGCGGTTGGAAGGTCGCTTGTGTATTGGTTGGCGTGCTGGTACGGGTCGGCGTGGCGCTGACCAAAGGTGTGTTGCTTGGCGTCGGTGTACGCGAAGGGGTAGCGGTTGGCTGCGGTGTACCGTTAGAGGTTGCCATTGACCACGCCGGAACGAACAGTGATGCGCCATCCGAGAATGTGACCGTTACCGCTGATCCACTCGGATTGTAGGCAACATAGGTATTGACGCCGCTCTTGTTGAATACTGCCGATAGTGGCGCGTTGCCAGTGGTGTTGAAAGCGAAATTGCCGAGATTCTTGAGATTGCCGAGCCAGTGATAGGTGTGCGCTTTGCTTTCACCCCACTCCTGCGCCAGCCCGGAATATGTCCCGCTGCCGAATTTATTCAGCGCCGCCGTTGGATCAGCGAATGCCTGATATTCCCAGATAATGTCGCTCCACTCGAACTCTGTGCCGGGGTTATTCGTGACGAGTTCCTGATAGAACGAGTTGACGTAGTTCGGATACTTGCCGAGATAGAGCGAACCGCCCGTGACTGGAATGATATTGATTCCGTGAATTTCTTCGGGGTTGGCTGTCCACCATGTCGAATAGGATGCGCCGTCGCCCCAGACCATCGCGGTATAGTTGTGTGTAAAGTTCGCCGGGAAGATGTTGTTATTCACATCGAACCAGTAATTTTCAATCGCCGCGACTTCGGTGGTGTACATATAAATGCCCATATCGCGTATGGTTGTGTTACCCGTCGCTGCGCCCCAGAGGATCAGGCCATAATTGAAGTTGATCGCTTCTGATGACGATTCCTGATTGTTTCCAGCAGCGAACGCCTGACTACCCGATGCCCACGAATGTCCGGCATAGGGGTCGAAGTTGCGCAGACGCGGGAAGCGCGAATCGGCATTAATGTCCCAGTTGGAAGCATCCTTGATGAGCAGTTCGGTCATCGGCCCCCAGTTGCTGGAATTCGCCCAGGTGTGGTCATAGAGCGCGACCATTGCCGACGCCACAATATAATAGGCGTAGTGGAAGTGGTGATCGTTCATCTCGGTTTCCGAACCATAATTCGCTGGATAACCGATCAGAGTTCCCCAGTTGTTGTCATAATAGAAGAGATTACCGGTTTCGCCCGCGCTGGCGGTATACCAGTTTTGCAAGCGAGTTTTCAGCGTTTGCAGGAACGAATCGCGCGCGGCGGTGTGTCCGACCTGTTCCGCAATCGGCACAAGCATCGCCAGCCGCCCTAGCCCTTTGCCCATCCAATAGGTATCGCGTTCACCGTTCGGACCGGGGAAATTCATACGGGCATCGTCTCCGAGAACGTAAATATCATTGATGTAGTTGTACAACTGTGTGCGATTATACGCGCCGAGGTCGGGCAGGAAGGGCAGCACGCCGCTGAATTTCATCGTTGTGGCGAAAGATGTACCGCGTACCACCTTCATCGTTCCGCGCGGGCTGACATAAGTGTAACTAGTATTCGGCGCGGCAGTATTCATCCACTGGTGCGGATAGAGCGCGAAGATCGTCCGCAGTTCTGTACCTTCCTTCGCTACGGTGTTGATCGTGTATGTCGTCGTAACCAGCGAATTGGCGGCGTTATAGCTCCAATTGACAGTTGCCGAGGTGACAAACGCCATCGAGTGCGCCTTGAAATCGTTGAAAGTTGCCGCGCTGCTATCGGGCAGAGATGCCACCGAATAGTAATTCTTGCCCGCCAGCGTGGATTCAAAATTGTTGCCAGATTGCGTCCATGTTGATCCCGCAGGGGCGTACAAACCGTAAGCGTGTCCATTCACCACGACATGCACGGCGTTACCGCTGTTGCTCTGAACGCTCGGTGGCGCGTTGAATTTCACGAGTGCGTTGCCGCTGCTTTTGGTGAGATAAACAAATGGCAGGCCATGCCCGAACGTCGCCTTGAATTGCCCCGCTGTCCAGTCTGCGGTGACTGTCCAATCGGAGAAGCCATCGACCTTGACATCGGTATAGGCGGAGTTCAACCCGGTCACGCTGGCGGTTAAATCTTCGGTGTAGACGTATTCGTATTTGCGGGCGTCGCCTGTGACCGTCTGGTTGGTGGGATAACCGAGACCGAGGCCATCGGTTTTTGCCTTCACCGACAGCGGATGCGGGAACATATTCTCCGAGGCGTTCGGGTAGCGCTTCCACGCCAGTGATGACCACCATTCGTTGGTTGGCATCTTGGTTGTGACATTGGCGGTTTTATAGATAGCGGCTTGTGGTGCGGTTGCGCCCGCTGGCAACGTGGTTGTATAACTTCCTGCGCCCGTTCCGCTTTGGGCAGCGGCAGGCGTCGCAACGGCAATTAAAATAACGGCAAGAATGATTCCAAATAAAGCAAGTACGCGCCCAAGTGTGCGGGTCATGATATAACTCCTCCAAAAATTAAACTTTTTACGAAAAGGTTTTCAAGAAAAAGAAATCACAAAATCGCCATTTAACCGTACCTTTTTGTGAAAACGCTTTCAATAAGTTTTGAAAAAAAGGGCGATAGCCAGATCGCCCGGAAAAAAGCGAACTACTGCTGCCGCATGGCAACCGATTCGCGGATCACTAATTCTGCTTCAAACGTCGGAAGGTCGATTTCCTGATCGTTCAGCAACCCAAGCACAGTTTGTACCGCGCTATAGCCCATCTGATAGGCGGGCTGGCGGATAGTCGTCAGTGGTGGCGTCATATATTCCGACCAGCGCTGATCGTCAAATCCGATCAACGACACATCCTGCGGGACGCGCACCCCACGCCGATACAGCGCCAGGCGTGCGCCTGCTGCGATCTGGTCGTTACCACCGAAGATAGCAGAAAATACCTGTCGGGATGATCCCGAAAACAGTCGTTCAATCGCCAGCACGCCGGAGGCTTCGGTATAATCGCCTTCGATAATCAGTTCCGGGCGAATCTTCAATCCGGCGTCGGTGATCGCCTGTCGGTAACCGTTCAGACGTTCCACCGCGTCGTTGTGCGAGAGCAACCCGGTGATGTGAACAATCGACTGATGCCCCATCTGAATCAGATAGGAAACCGCCGCGTGTGCCGCCTTGAAGTTGTCAATCGCAATGGAGCGAATCCCCGGTACGCTGCGCGCAATACACAGCAGCGGGTGTGAATCTGCAAGTTCGAGCAGGTATTCATCGGGGATCGAACCGCCGATCACGATCAGCGCTTCGACCTGTCGCTCAACCAGGCGATTCAATCCGGCGAGTTCTTCCTGCAAATGCCATTGCCCGGAGACGAACACCGACGTATACATGCTTCCGATGAGGCCGCGCTCGATACCAAGCTGCATTTCCGCGAAGAACGGGCTACCCTGATGCTGTGTCAGGACGCCAATCGTGCCAGACCTGCCGCGTACCAATTGCTGTGCAGCAGAGTTGGGGCGATAGTTCAGCCGCTTGATGGCATCCATCACGGCGGCGTGCTTTTCCGGCGCGACAGGTGATGTACCGTTGATGATTCGGGACACGGTGCTTGGAGAAACGCCCGCACGCTTGGCTATATCTAAAATGGTGGTAGCGCGTTTTTTGGTTTCCAAAATAGTCTCGAATCAATAAGGTAATCTAACTACGAATTTGGGTGAAGTATAGAGCAACTTGAAAACGTTGTCAAGCACCCAAAAGTACCGAGACGGGACGATACGCAAATCGCCCCGAAACGATCACGCAAGTTTGTCCAGTGCGTCTCTCAACTGTGCATATTCCTCGCTGGAAAGCCGGGTGGCGATGTCGGTCAGGCGGTCATGCCAGCCACGCAGATACGCATCCCGCGCCGATTGATGTTGCGCGCTCATACGTTGCAGCAATTCCGATT
>CAYSOC010000030.1:40719-47270 GCA_964432445.1 uncultured Anaerolineaceae bacterium | reverse complement strand
TGCAAAAAACTCTTAATCAATTGGTTGTCGGTTCGAGTCCGACGGGAGGCAAAATCAGCACTAGCGCCCGATAACCACCGGGCGCTTTTGTTTTCAGATTTTTTGCCTTAGAGTATGTACGGTAAGACAACCCCACCCCTAAATCCCCTCCCCGCCAGCGGAGAGGGGACTTTCAAGCGCGCGTGGATTCCCCCTCTCTGCCAGCGGAGAGGGGGGCAGGGGGTGAGGTCAACTCGCTTTCCGTACACATTCTTAATCTAGTCGTTTTTTCCAAACACCGAATTTAGCGCGTCAAACTCGTCCATAGCGTCAAGTCCATCAGGGCGGAACTTTGTATAGTGCCTGACAGTGGTCGATATGTCCGCATGTCCCGCGTTTTTGGAGATTTGCGTGAGTTCCCTGCCTTGCAAAAGCGATTCCGCTATGCTAAAGTGCCGAAATTTATGGGGTTGCCAATTCTTATCGACTTCTGCGCGTTCCGCTAACCGTCGCAAAATTTGACGTAATCCAGCGTATGCCAGCTTTCCACCGTCCAGACGACAAAACAGATACGTGCTATTAGGTTTGATTCCCACCCAGTAGCGGAGTAATTGCGCTGCCCATTTACTGAACCGTACAATACGCGGTTTTCCACCCTTGCCGCGCAGGACGCGCGCCCGTCGCTTTTGCAGGTCTATATCTTCGATTTTCAGATTGACGATTTCATCCGCGCGTGTACCTGCACTACCAAGAAAGCACAAAAGCGCTCTATCCCTTGCGCCCGCTAGAGCCTGTCATGGACTTTGGTAAACTAGAGGGATGAGCAGAAAAGCGTACCCAAGTGATGTGAGTGATGAAGAAAGGGCGTTCGTAGCGCCGTATCTGAGGCTGCTGCGAGAAGATGCGCCACAGCGGGAACACAGCCTGCGAGAAGTATTTAACGGCTTGCGCTGGATAATCCGAACCGGGGCGCAATGGCGGATGATGCCGAATGACTTGCCACCCTGGTATACGGTTCATCAGCAGGCAACATGTTGGTGAAATGCAGGCGTGTTTGAGGTAATGGTGGACGATTTACGGGTGATACTACGTCTGGCAGCAGGACGGGCAGCCCAACCAGGCGCGGCTAAACCGACGATAACCAGATAGCCAGGCAAAAGTACGCTCCACCACCCACCGATAGAGTACCAGTTTAAAGCCTGTGACGGATGGGTCGCGCTCGACAATTTCGACCGTGATTTTGGCCCGTTCACGCATTTCATCAATGAATTCTGCGCCGCGGTAAATACCATCTGCCCACAGTCTTTTGAGACGTGGAAACCGTGCGGGAAGCAAAGGAATCAACCAACCGTATAGTTAGCCTCGGTGACAAATGCTTTGAGTACCATCCCCAGCGTGTCTACGATAATGTGCCGTTTGCGTCCCTTGATTTTCTTGCCACCATCCCAGCCTCGAACACCCCCTTTTTGCTGGTCTTCACCGATTGACTATCGATGCTCCCAGCGCTTGGGGTCGCCTGTCTGCCTGCTGCGGAGCGCACTTTTTCCCGCCACGCATCGTTCATCCGTGCCCATGTCCCATCCTTGCGCCACGCTCGAAAATAGGGATACACCGTCTTCCAGTTCGGCAGGTCATGCGGCATCATTCGCCATTGCGCTCCCGTGCGGATTATCCAGCGCAAGCCGTTAAATACTTCTCGCAGGCTGTGTTCCCGCTGTGGCGCATCTTCTCGCAGCAGCCTCAGATACGGCGCTACGAACGCCCTTTCTTCATCACTCACATCACTTGGGTACGCTTTTCTGCTCATCCCTCCAGTTTACCAAAGTTCATGACACGCTCTAGATATGCTTATCCCCCACCTGTCTTCAGGCGCACTGGTAGCTGCCGATAAAGGCTATATCTCCGCGTGTCAGGAGGCGCGTCTGCTAGCGCTCACCGGCGTCCGCCTCGTCGTTGTCCGTCGTCGGAACATGCTCCCCAACACCGCTACGGACGACGCCTTCATTCGTCGCTACCGTCATACCATTGAGACCGCCAACAGCCGCCTTGATCAGATTGGGCCTTCAACGCCTCCATGTCTGCTCCCTGGCTGACTTTCATATCAAGCTCAATGCTTCCCTACTCGCCCTTGCCTGTGCTTATCTCAACTAGCAACTTGGGTAAAATTCACAAGAAAACAAAAACATCGTGCAAATCGTAGACATTCATTATCTGCACTCAAATTTAAGCTGTAGTGGCTCCAATGATTATCAAACAATCGTCGCCATAACGTTTAAACCCTCTGAAAACAATAGTTTATTGGTTCACTTCATATCCCTCACTAACTGTGGGGGTGAGGTTTTTCCGCTGATCTGTTAGAATTTTAACCCGCATGTGATTTTTTTCTCACAGTGTTAGTCTAGGAGCGAATATGTCGCGCAAAAAAGTAACCGTCGTCGGCGCAGGAAACGTCGGTGCATCTCTCGCAACATGGATGGCGATCCGCGAAATTGCGGACGTGGTATTGGTAGACGTAGTACAGGGCGTGCCACAGGGTAAATCGCTGGACTTGCTCGAAGCTGGCCCGGTCATCGGATTCGATGTCAACATCACCGGCTCGAACACCTATGAAGCCTCGGCAAATTCCGATGTCGTTGTGATTACGGCGGGCGTCCCGCGCAAGAAAGACCCGGTAACGGGCAAGTTCCCCAGCCGTGACGAACTCGTCAAGATCAATGAAAAGATCGTTGCCGAAGTCACCGAGCAGGTGGTCAAGTTCAGCCCGAACGCGATCCTGATCATCGTCTCCAACCCGCTGGATGCGATGTGCCATGTCGCCAAGCAATACAGCGGCTTCCCGCGTGAGCGCGTGATCGGCATGGCGGGCGCACTCGATACCGCCCGTTACAAGACGTTCATTGCGATGGAACTGGGCGTGAGCATCCGTGATATTCATGGCATCGTCCTCGGTGGTCACGGTGACGAAATGGTTCCGCTTCCTCGTCATACCTCCGTTTCGGGCATCCCGATTCGTGAACTGATCGCGGAAGACAAGCTGCAAGCCATCATCGAACGTACCCGCAAGGGCGGCGGCGAAATCGTTGGTTTGCTGGGCTACTCCGGCTACTATGCTCCGGCGGGTGGCGTGGAAATCATGGTCGAGTCGATCCTCAAGGATCAAAAGCGCGTGATTCCCTGCGCTGTATACCTGACAGGCGAATATGGCTACAACAAGCTGTTTGTTGGCGTGCCTTGCGTCCTCGGTTCAAACGGTCTGGAAAAGGTCATCGTCATGGATTTGAATGACGAGGAAAAGGCCGCGTTGGGCAAGTCTGCCGCTGCTGTACAGTCCGTTGTGGATGTGCTTGGCTATACAGGCTAACAATACGCCGCAATGGTAGAGGTAGATGCCCTTCCATGCTTGTCCGCAGATAATGTTAACCCTAAAGCATTCGTCTTGACCCCACCCTAAATCCCTCCCCGCAGGCGAGGAGGGACTTCCAGACGGACGGGCGTTGGCTCCCTTTCCCTGCCTGCGGGGATAGGGGTCAATCGCTGCGTTTTCAACTACGGACAGGCGCAAAATAGCGTCCGCCTTCCTCCGTATTGTACAATTTGTTTGGTTCAACCCCTCTCAAACCCACATTATTGAATTAATCTGTTCCGATGTTCGTCAAAATGAATGAACGAATTTGACCCGCCCCTTTTTTTGTGTCATATTCCCGCCCTATGTAATCGATCTCTGAAAGTGAGTCCACGATGTTGAAGACACGTTTGACTGCTCTTGCCTTGCTAACTGCCCTCGCCCTGCTCTCGATGATGGGTGGCGTTGCGCGCCCGTCAAACGCAGCACAGGCGACAGCCGCTGCGACAGCCGCGCCTCTGAAACTGGATAAAACGCTGAAAGTGGCGCTAATCTCACCGAGCGCGAAAAACGATATTGCATGGTCGCAGAGCATGTACGATGCCTGGTCAAAGATTAAAGCCGAAGTTGGCGACAAGCTGGAATTGACCGTCTCCGAGAACCTGTTTCAAGTACCGGATGCCGCCGCCGCCATTCGTGACTACGCCAGCCAGGGCTATGACATCATTGATGCGCACGGAACGCAATACGGCGCAAGCATGTTCGAGGTGGCGAAGGACTTCCCGGAAATCACCTTCATCTATGGAACGGCTACCGACTTCGGCGGCGCTAAGGGATTCAAAAACGTTTTCGCCTATGAAGCACGCGCCGAAGAAGGTGGCTACGTGAATGGCGTGATGGCGGCGCTCCTGAGCAAGAGTGGCATCGTTGGCGTGGTTGGCCCGGTGAATGCAGGCGACGCCAAGTTGTATATTGATGGCTTCATCCTCGGCGCGAAATCGACGGGCAAGCTCAAGAAAGACATCACCCCGATTTTCACCAATAGCTTTGGCGATACGGCAAAGGCTGCCGAAGCTGCCAAGACGCTGATCAGTCAGGGCGCAGATGTCCTCACCGGATCGGCACAGCAAGTCCCCGGCGCGATCACCGAAGTGCAGAAGGCCAAAGGCTTCTGGTTCGGCACGCAAAGCGATCAGGCGGCAGGTTGGGGTGATACTGTCGTTGCCGTACAGGTTTTCGATTGGGTTCCGACGCTCAAGAGCATCATCACCAAGCGTCTTGCCGGGACACTCGGTGGCGAATCCTATGTGATCAGTCTCAAGAATGGCGGGTTGAAGATCGTCTTCAATCCGAAAGTGACGATTCCTGATGATGTGAAGAAGGCTGGAGAAGCCGCGATTGCCGACGTTTCATCGGGCAAGATTGATCTTTCCGCAATTGCAGCGCCCGCTCCTGCTGCCACCGCTGCCGCTACCGCCGCGAAGTAAATTTCACCGCGCAGACCCGGCGCTAAAGCACCGGGCTATGATTGGTTTTACGACTGTATTGATGACGGTTTGTTTGATCAATGTGATACCGAAGGCATAGATCAAGCGAGTCGTCGTCACAAATTACTCCTCTATCGCTTATAGCCCGGTGCTTCAGAGCCGGGTACTTGAAATGGATTAGCCAGATGACCACGCCGATTGTCGAACTCAACGCGATCACCAAGCGCTTTCCGAGCGTCACTGCCAACGATAGCGTCACGCTCGACATTCGGCGCGGAGAAATCCACACCCTGCTCGGCGAAAACGGCGCGGGCAAGTCTACCCTGATGAAAATGCTCTATGGGATGCTCCAACCCGATAGCGGTACGATCAAAATCGAAGGCAAGGCGGTACATATCAACACGCCTTCGGATGCAATTGCGCTTGGCGTCGGGATGGTGCATCAACATTTTATGCTTGTACCCTCGCTCACTGTTGCCGAAAATCTGGCGCTCGGTGAACGTAAACTAAATCTTTCTGCAATCTCCAAAAGAATTATTGAACTCAGCGCGCAATATGGCCTCAAGGTTGACCCGGCGGCATATGTCTGGCAGCTATCAGTAGGCGAACAGCAGCGCGTAGAAATTATCAAGGCGCTGTACCGTGAGGCGCGCGTCCTGATCCTCGATGAACCCACTGCTGTATTGACCCCCAAAGAAGTCTCCGATCTTTTCAAAGTGTTGAATCGGATGAAGGAGAACGGGCGCGGGATCGTCTTTATCTCTCACAAGTTGTACGAAGTGCTGGAAATCAGCGACAGGATCACCGTCTTGCGTGATGGACGGGTTGTCGGTAGCACCACGCCCGCTGAGGCCACCCGCGAAAGTCTGGTTAGCATGATGGTTGGGCGCGAAGTGTCTCTACAAGTGGAACGCCCACCGCAGGAAATTACCAATGTCCGCCTGAAAGTGGAAAACCTGTCTGCGCAGAATGATCGCGGCAGCCGTGCGCTGAATAATATTTCGTTCGAGGTGCGCGCCGGAGAAATCCTCGGATTGGCGGGCGTGTCGGGCAACGGTCAGCGCGAACTGGCGGAAGTGATTAGCGGCTTACGCTCGGCAACTTCCGGGCGCGTCCTGATTGATCAAAATGAGATTACGGCATTGCCCGTCTCTGCGCGCATTGCGGCTGGTCTGGCTTATGTTCCCGAAGAACGCATGAAAGACGGTGCGATCCGTACCTTCTCGGTACAGGATAACGCTATTTTACAGACACACGATAAAGCGCCAGCATCCAGTCGGGGCATATTGAATTTCCACGCTATTCGGCAATCGACACAGGGATTGATCGATTCGTTCAACGTCAAGACACCGAACCAGCAAACACAACTCCGTAACCTTTCCGGTGGCAATATCCAGAAATTGATCCTCGCGCGGGAACTGTCACGCTCACCGGGGGTACTGATTGCGGCACAACCTACGCGCGGCGTAGACATCGGCGCGACCATGTATATCCATAAGCGACTGATCGAACAGCGCGCACAAGGTACGGCAACCTTGCTTATTTCCGAAGATTTGGACGAAGTGATCGCACTGAGTGACCGTATCGCCGTGATTTATGAGGGCGAAATCCGGGGTATCGTCCCGCGCGGAGAAGCAACACCAGATACGCTCGGTCTGCTGATGGCAGGCGGGCGCATCCCTGCCTGATCAAACATCGTTGCTTTCGGTGCGCTCCCATTCCCCGATGCGTCGCCGCGTGAG